>DASPQK010000107.1:0-15757 GCA_035624985.1 Syntrophobacteraceae bacterium
TCCCCTGTCAACTGCATCACGTGTAGCCTCGCGGCCACCCGCACATGACTCGGGGCCATAATGGAGCAGCTCCTCCTTTTATGTGGGGCGCTTTCATCCCCTACTCTATGCCGGTTTATCCCGGCGCTTTCGGCCCGACCCCTTCGCGCACGAGACCCGGGAGTTCTCCAAAACACTGCGGCCCAAGGTTCGTGGCGTGTTTCAGCACTACGCGATATCCCTCTCTTTCATGCAACCTCCAAGAACGATCCGCGCATTAAGAATTTGGGAATGCTCCCCTTCCTTTATCGTTTTTTTCCTTTATAAGTTTTGGCATGTCGATCCCTGTACGTCTGTCCTTTTAGTCGGGCATGGACTGTCGTATGATTGGACCGGAAAATCTTGCTCAAACCCTGCATCTTTTCGCGAGGGATCACGGGGGCCGGTTTTAGTAAAGTGAAGTAAGTGAACAGCACGAAAGATATCGCCCATGGCAGCTAAAGTTCCCAAGCTTACTATAAAATCCAGGATATGGATAGAAGATGAACAAGGAAAGGTGGTTTTTGGCGCAGGCCGGCTGCGCATTCTGGACGCGGTCGAGAAGTACGGGTCCATGTTGGGGGCAGCCAAAGCACTCGGGATGAGTTACCGGGCACTATGGGCCAAAATCAGGTTAACCGAAGACCGGCTTGGACAGTCAGTTTTGGAAAAGCACGCCGGAGGCGCAAAGAGTGGATCAAAGCTTACGCCTTTTGGCAGAACTCTTATAGAACGTTATCGGCAGACGGAAAATCTGACCAGGTCGACGGTAGACGTTTTGTTCAGCGGTATCTTCGCCGTTACTATGACAGAGGAGGAGCAAAACCATTAATACAAGGTTGCGCTCAAATAAGCAGAACCTCCACGAGCAGGTTACCGCCTGCCGGTCGCCCGCCCTGCGCAACGCAACAGTCAACGTGGCCCTGTTCGTCTGTGCTCCGCCGGTTGCTTGTGCAGTCTTCATAATCCTGGAAATGGACCGGCCGTTCACGGGGCTAATGTAGATTTCCAGCCTCTGTTGCCTTATACGCTGTCCCATCGCGGTCGATAGACCCTCGAAGCTAAGAGTGGATGCAGGTTCGCTGTAAAGCATCCATGTCGAGTTGATGGTTCGAACTTTCAGGCCTCTGTGATATGCCGGGAAAAGTGTCCAATCAGGGTTACTGTAGCAAGCGTCAAAAGAAAGTTGACACGATCTCGCGGCCCGTGGGATGTTTTTCTCTGTTTTCCGACATCCGACCCCCGATCAGATACACTTCGGGGGCCGGCTTTCTGTCGTCCGTTATAGACTGAAGACGGTAAGTACTCAGTATTGACGATTTGTCAGGCCAAGGTCGTTGAAAGCTGAACCCCTGGATGGAGCGGCCTGTAGCAAGAATTAAGAGGAGATTTTAGAATTGAGGCTCAAGGACTTGGCTTTCTCAAGTGACGAATCAGGTGAGACCCGCCTGGTGTTAGATGACCGGTCACTTCTTGACTGGTCGGAAAGAGAAGGTATTTCTCCGTGTGAAGCTCAGATCGAGGCATTGGAAGAAGGCATTATCCCGCTCCGATATCTGAAGAATTTCTCCGCACTGGACCTTCATCAGCAAGCCTGCATTTGCAAAAGCTGCGCCCTGATTTGCGGCTGCGGGGGACTGGGCGGTGTTTTGATCAATTTGCTGGCGCGTGTCGGAGTAGGGAAATTGCGGTTGGTGGACGGAGATTCTTTCGCACCCACCAATGTGAACCGGCAATGGCTCTGTGACAGCTACAGTCTCTCACAGCCAAAGGTACTGGTGGCGGCGCGGCAAGTCCGGGCGATCAACCCCTTGATCGATGCTGAGGCTTTTAATGTAATATTGGATGAAACCAATGCTGAAAACCTCGTAAGGGGTAGTGATCTGGTTCTGGATGCCCTGGACAACCTTCAGGGGCGATTTTTGCTGGCGGAAGCAGCGCATCGCTTAGGAATTCCTTTCCTGCATGGAGCGGCTACAGGCTGGTGGGGGCAGGTCAGTACCTTCATGCCCGACTCCGCTCTGGACTTGAAGGCCATTTATGGTGACAGGAAGACCCGAGACCCGGCGGAGATCGCAATGGGTGTGCTTGGGCCGGCGCCATCAGTTATAGCCAGTCTCCAGGCGTTCGAGGCTATTCGCCTGCTCTGCCGCAGAGGTCCTGCGTATGCGAACCGTCTGGTCTATTTCGACGGGGAAAGCGGGACAATGGAACGCATTCAGCTTTAGCTGGCGGTCTGTCAATCCTTTACTGCTCTGACAAGCTGGAACAAGTTTTTTCTCCCGTCGAGGGGGGGAATTTCCAGTTGCCATAAGTGGAGGAATCGAGGCGGCGCTTAGGAGCAAACCGGTTATATCGCGGGTGACGGCAAAACGCCGCTACGAAACTTTGAACCTTTCGGTTTAACCGGCCAGGCACAAAAGTGACTCCGGCGGCGGCCCACGTGGTTGAAATTTTGTAAATGATCAGCTATTACTTTTTAGCGACCCAAACGGCGTGATGCGAGGGTATTGTCGACATTGGATGAAAAACTGATAGTTTCCGATTGGGAAAAGGACCCTTTGCGGGCGGAAACCGAGCAACTAATAACAATAAGCCCTTGAATGAGTCATGTGTTCCGAATCTATTCAAAATCTCCGCCTTAGACTGAAGCCCCGTCGGGATTCGAGCCTTCTTCCGATATTTCAGCAGGGGATCTGTTTAAAAATACGGGCGGGATTGCCCCTCGCTGCGATTTTGGAGGAGGCCGGCTTTTCACGCAAATACCTTGAGGAAAAGGTGCAGACGGTTTTCCTCGACGGTAGTGCCCTTGACGATCTGGACTCACAAATTGTCAAAGGCAGTTCCGTGATCGCTCTCTCGGCTGCAATGCCTGGACTTGCAGGCGCAATTTTTCGGAAAGGGAGCCCTGTCTCCGCGCTTCGCTCGAAGACTTCACCGAGAATGAACCCTGATTGTACCGAGGATGCGATGCTTACACTCAGGCTGAAGCTCTTTAACACCATTGCGAAAGAAATGGGGCCTGGACTCCTCCATAGCGGAATACTTCTTAAAAGGTCGGATTTGGAGGACTTTCTGTTGAGCAGGCGTGAATTGCTGGAAGAATCGGTACTTGAAGCGGAACTGGACGGCTCCCCCGTATCCTTGGCCAACCTGCTCGGCGGGAAAGCGATTCATTCAAACCATGTTGTTCTTCAAATCATAGATTTTACCCCTTCAACCTGACAACCTGCCGGATGCTGTCTGTGTCTCACTGGTCTTTTTTCGCTTAACGCAAAAAAACCTCACTTTTGCAAGCTCATTCTGTCCATAAGCTAACAGACAAATACTCATTAAGCCTGCATTATTGTTTGCGATCGAAAATTGTTTCGTTATGTCATGTCAGGTATAATGTTTTGCCGGACATCCATACGCACAACATATACACAATGTGCAAGCAGCAGGCAAGCATAATTCGAAATCGCGACGTCTTGGTAGATCCGTTGAGGCAACCTTCTTTATTGCTGCTGCTCTTCAATTAATAAGTTTTTCACTGTTGACCTGACAGCCTGCCTGCAAGCGACTAGACCAGGGTCATTGTGCTTAGTCTGATATAATGACACATTTCCCAGTTGCTTCTTAATGCTTGACTTTTTGATTTGCATATAGAATACATAATTTGGAGAAGTATTTTTAGCAAATACTAACCTCAAAGTGGTCGTATGTATTCCTCTCTGCTTACGTGCTCTATTATTCTGAACAGGATTTGGCGTTAACCATCTCGAGGAACCGTCGTGGCGATATTTCCATTAATGAGCCGGTGACGATTCCTCGAAAGTGTCGGGGCATTCTGTATGAAACGACCTTGAAAAGTTGACGACATGGCGACCGAAGCCGGAAGGCAGACTGCCGCCACTGGATGCCGACTTTCGAGGGCATGGCGCCTTACTTATGACGTCTACTAAGGAGAAAAACTTATGCAAAAGATTTTAAGGATAGATTCAGGGGCTGCTGGAGGCCCGAAAGCAACTGAAGTCCTCACGGAAGAATACACTGGGATGGGAGGCCGCGGGCTTACTTCCACCCTGGTGGCAAAAGAGGTGCCGCCTCTTTGCCATCCTTTGGGCGCTGAGAACAAGCTGGTGATCGCACCCGGTATGTTGAGCGGCACCATCGCCGCCATGTCTGGACGGATTTCGATGGGCGCCAAGAGCCCCCTTACAGGGGGCATCAAGGAAGCCAACGCAGGCGGCCAGGCTGCACAGGTGCTCGCAAGACTCGGCTATGCGGCCATCGTTCTGGAGGGCAAGCCGCAAAACGGCGATCTCTACAAAGTTTACGTAAATAAAGACGGGGTAAAGATCACCGAAGACAACAGCCTGAAGATGCTGCCCAATTATGATCTTGTAGAAAAGATGAAAGCCGAATACGGCGACCGTGTGGCCCTGATCTCCATCGGGCCTGCAGGAGAGATGAAACTGGGCGGGGCTTCCATTGCCTGCACCGACATGGAGTTTCGGCCCACTCGTCATGCGGGACGTGGAGGGTTGGGCGCGGTAATGGGCTCAAAGGGGATCAAGGTCATCGTTCTGGACGATTCCGGCGTGACGATGAGAACCCCCAAGGACCCGGAGAAATACAAAGAAGCCAACAAGATATTCGTCGAGGGCTTAACGAAGCACCCCGTTACGGGACAGGCTCTTCCAGCTTACGGGACCAACGTTTTGACCAACATTTTGAATGAAGCGGGAGGATACCCGACTTACAATTTCCGTGAGGGCCGTTTCGACGGGGCCCACAAGATCAGCGGGGAAACCGAGGCCGAGACTGAAACGGCCCGGGGGGGGTTAGCCACACACGGCTGCCACCGGGGATGTGTCATCAGGTGCTCGGGGACATATCACGATAAGGACGGCCATTATCTAACCAAGCAGCCGGAGTATGAAACCGTCTGGGCCCATGGCGGCCACTGCGGCATCTCTGATTTGGATTCGATAGCCATGCTCGATTTTCTGGACGACAATTACGGTCTGGACACCATGGAGATTGGGGCAACCTTGGGGGTTGCCATGGAAGCGGGTCTTATTAAGTTCGGAGACGCCGAAGGGGCAATCAGGCTCGTCAAGGAAGTGGGCCAGGGCACGCCTCTGGGACGCATTCTGGGCAGCGGGGCTGCGGTGACCGGCAGGGTTTTCGGCGTCGAACGGGTTCCCGTAGTTAAAGGGCAGGCCCTTCCGGCCTACGATCCCCGGGCCGTCAAGGGTATCGGCGTTACCTACGCCACAAGCACCATGGGGGCCGATCATACCGCCGGATATACCATAACGACAAACATCCTCGGTGTGGGTGGCAAACTCGACCCGCTAAAACCCGAGGGACAGATCGATCTCTCACGCAATCTCCAAATAGCGACCGCTGCGATTGACTCGACCGGCATGTGCCTGTTCATCGCCTTTGCGATTATGGATCAGCCTGATACCTTCCAGGCCCTCATCGATTTGATCAATGCTTTCTATGGGCTGAACATGACAGGCGATGACTTCGTTGCGCTTGGTAAGAAGATTTTGAAGACCGAGCGGGACTTCAACACGAGTGCGGGATTTACCAAGGAGCACGACCGCCTGCCGAGCTTTTTCAAAAACGAGAAGGTCGCGCCTCACAATGTGGTGTTTGATGTACCGGACGAAGATCTCGACAAGGTTTTTAACTGGTAGCATATCGAAAGTGGGAACCAAAATTAGGATAGCGGAGGGCGGATATCGAAATCTCCACCCTCCACGTCCGTCGCCTTCTCTGAGAACTTCCGGCGGGATTTGCAGCAGCTGCCGAGGAAACAGACGACAACTAATTGATACAACCGACAACAGGCTTCCCGGGAATTGTCGCTGTGAATTCTTGGAATTTAAGTTACTTGACGTTTGAAACGAGCCATTTTGACGGTAAACCACCGTCATACCTGCCCCGGGCACTAGCGAGACGATCAAAGGCAAGCCTTTCTATTCCACAGGGGTCGGCCGCGAACTTCCCTTCGTTCAAGCAGGTTTTTAGCTGAGAGCGGTCTTATTCTTTCGAAGGGCGGTTTGAACTACTTTTTGCCCTCTACCCTTTTTTAATTCTGCATTACGCGGCTAACCTCCTCCAACCGGCGGGAACAAAGCAACCCGTTCGTTTCCGGCAAGAGTGGTATCCCAATCGGCGGCAACTCCCTCGACCATTATCAGCTTTACTTCCTTTTCGGGAATACCAAGCCGCCGCGACAGATCGCGCACCGTCGACGCCGGCTCGACAACCACCTCGTATCCGGTCTCGGCATTGTAAGCGGTGGCATACTGCCTCAACGTAGCCCCAAGGAACAACCTTACCGCCATTTCGTACCTCCACTTCTTACCATTTGCTTATTTTACCCGGAATAATGCGCCAAGGTCCACACTACGAATCCTGAAAAGCATTTTAGGACCGGATTCTCCCGGAAAAACTCCTCTGGCAATCCCTGGCCTGCAAAACTAATCCGTTTCACAATCGTGCGCGCAAGCTATGTCTCAACAAGACCAGTCCGGGCGCTTTCAAAATACGCAACCGTCCCCGCAAATGAAAGCCCATCGGTGCAATGCCGGGTTGAGGTCTCAGAACCACTTTCTCATATAAGATAAAGTGGTAAATCGGTCAAGCGTTGGAGGAATGAGAGCTTTGAGCGGGATCTGCATGCAACTTATAGCACTTTGTATGTTTGAAACTGAATATCTCATGGCGGTTCGGCTCCTGGCTGTTTACTGCGAACCTGCATTTCGCCTGAATTTACAGGCGAGACGCTCGGCAAAACCTGTAATACGGAGTTGCATTCAGCGGTTCTGCGGTTCTTTTGTGCCTGCTGTTACGCGCTGTTATTTCGGAAAATAAAGCCGGAAAAGATTAATTAAATCGTCTAGTTGTAGGAGTGGGAGAGTAAATTTCTCTGTATTATCAACAACTACAGCGAGAACCCGTCCCCGTCCATCCACCCCGCTCCCCTCCTCCATCCTTGTCCGGGGCTGGAATTTGGCTTCTCACCGTTCACTCCCGCTTCCCTCTGTTCGCTCCCGCAAGCCCTGCCCCGCGCTTCGAGGGGTTCGCAGTTCACGGTTCACGCATCACGGTTTACGCTTCACCCTTGTACCCTTCACGCCTGTTTTATTTTTGCCTTTTCCCTTTTTATACCAGGTTGCGTTCAAGACGGGCGGGGATTAACCCCGCCCCTACCTAGGGGAGGGGGAGCGCAGCGAATGCGTCGCGCGATGTATGCCCTCCCAAAATGTTTCATCTTGAACGCAACTTGGTATTACTTTTGGTTTTTGCCTTTTTACTTTTGCCTTCCCCCATAGGGGACAGGCCCATCAGGACTTGCGTTTGTCGAGAAGGCCACGTATCGCCTGGGCAAGGTTCTGAAGGTCGACAGGCTTTATGATGAATGCGCTGATGCCCAGCTTTTTCGCCGTTTCTTCGCTGATCATCTCGCTGTAGCCCGTGCAGAGTATAATGGGGATGTTGCGCCGGACCTGGAGTATCTTTCCCGCCAAGTCCGCCCCGTTCATGTGAGGCATTGTGTAATCGGTAATCACAAGATCGAAAGCGTCCGGTTGCGATCGAAACAATTCGATTGCTTCAAGGCTGTTCGTACTCGTTGTGACCCGGTAGCCGAGGTGAGTGAGCATTAGCTCCCCCAGCGCAGCCAGCGGCTCCTCATCATCCACAAAAAGAATGTGCTCAGTGCCCCCTGCAAAAGGCTGCACGCCGTTTTTTATTTGATGCTTACTGCTTCGGATCAGCGGGAAGAGAATCTCAAAGACCGTCCCTTTTTCCGGCTCACTCTGGACGCATATGGCCCCTTCATGGCGTTTGACAATTCCGCGGACCACGGCAAGTCCAAGCCCGCTCCCCTCGCCGGCTTCTTTTGTGGTAAAATATGGATCGAAGACTCGCTCCAGGGTGGCTGCGTCCATCCCATGGCCGGTATCCTTCACGGTCAGCTTCACATAGGCGCCCGGTTGTAAGTCTTCATAGGCAACTGCACAGGTGGCGTCCAATTCGGCTTCTTCAAGGACCACTTCCAATATCCCTCCTCTTTCGCGCATCGCATGGGCGGCATTCGTGCAGAGGTTCACGACAACCTGGTTTAGTTGAGTCGGGTTGCCTATAACCGTTGCGGAAGGGGCGAGTACATGAAGGCGCAATTGGACGGTGGAGGGCAGGGTCGCTCTAAGCAACTTCAATGCCTCCTCGATGACCGGAGCGATCTCGATGGCACTCCGTGCCTCCCCTCCCTCGCGGCTGAAGGCAAGGATTTGCTTGATCAGGTCCTTTGCTCGATTAGCGGCAGTGAGCACTCGCTTCAGTCTTTGGTGCGACACCGCGCTTTGGGGTGTATCCCGCAGCGCCATCTCCGTATAGCCCACGATGATTGCCAGGATATTGTTGAAATCATGGGCGACGCCGCCCGCGAGTGTGCCAACGGCTTCCAATTTCTGAACGCGCCGAAGCTGGGTTTGAAGCTCTTCCAGTTCCATCTCCGCCCGCCTGCGTTCTTCAATTTCAGCCTCCAAAGCCTCATTAGCTTTAACCACCTCGGCCGTTCGTTCCCTCACCCTTACCTCCAGCTCGTCCCTGGTTCTCCTTAATTCTTCCTCCATCTGTTTGCGCTCGGTGATCTCCATGAAAACGATACGCCATCCGTTTAACTCACCGCCTTCGTCTCTTGCCGCCGCCGCTTCCACACGAGCCCAAAAAGGCTCTTTCCCGGTCCCGATCAACCGGATTTCGCCGGCGTGTCTGACTTCCTGCCGATCGGCCGCCTCTTCAACCAGCGCGAAATAGGCTGCCCTGTCCTCAGGGTGTATAAAATCAGAAAACCCTCGCCCTATGAGGTTCTTCCTCGAAATACCCAGCGCATTTGAAGCGCAGAAGTTTGCACCGGCGATGGTCCTACTTGTATCGAGGGTCAAATATCCAACGGGCGCCAGATCGTAGAGCTCACGGCAGCCCTTTCGAGACTCCTCCAATTCGCTTTGTGTCTGCCGAAGCTCTTCATTTTGTATCTGGAGCTCGATCTGATGGACTTCCAGTTCATGGATGAGGGAAAGAATGTCAAGGTCTGAAGATTCGGTTGGCCTTCCGTTCCGAGTCTTGAGAAGGTTTTCAGCCCTTTCACGCAGGGTTTCGAACCCGGAGTGTGTGGACGCAGCGTTCATTCCGCCTGCCTATTCTCAGCATCCGCGCAGAGCGTATGCCTGTTCGCAGGGTAGTTGGAATCACTGTGCCTCCATTAAACTGAGCCAATTATAATTATTCGATACGCCTGCCGCCAGAGTCAAAACGGCAGAACAAACGGTTGCATGGCGTGTGGAACATTACGGTGTCAAGCAACGATGACGCGCATGACAACGTCTGCTCCATTGCTTTGATGGACGTGATTTTTCTCTTAGGCGTCTCTTGTGTCGGCAGACTTTTTAAGGCACAATGAACCCGGTCGGTTCCAACCAATCGGCCGGGCGCTATCCCCTCGGAAATTCGGATAATGCTCAGATGGCCGCAAACACCTTATACCCCCAAACCGCCGGAGGAAACCAGTGCCGCCCCAAAAACTCATTCGGTTGTTTCTCCTTTGGTTAATTTGCATGCTGACTGCTATGGAGGTTTTTCCTCAGGCAGCCGGAGAACATGGCGCCCCGGCAGAAAAAGAAATTACGTTGGAAGAACTGCTCAAAGCGGCGGCCGAAAATAACCCGGAAATCAAGTCGTCCTCACAGGCCGCTGCTGCGTCCAGGGCAATGATTCCCGCTGCCGGCGCCCTTCCCGATCCGACCCTTAAGTTTGAAACCATGGGACACCTGATTGCTCCGACACTCATGAAGGGGGATCCATCTTCGGGGCGGCTCTACGGCATCGAGCAGGAAATCCCATTCCCCGGAAAACGCGGCCTCAAGGAAAGCATAGCCTTGGTCGAGGCCGAATCCGGGCAGTGGAACCACGAGCTTGTGCAGCAAAGAGTCATATCGGAGCTAAAGCAGGCATTCTTTGAGTTGTATCTGATCCATAAGTCGATTGATATTTTGTTGAAGAACAGGGAACTGCTTCAGAATTTCGAAAATATCGCCGAAGCCAGATACAAAGTCGGCCAGACATCGCAGCAGGATGTGCTCAAGGCCCAGGTGGAAGAATCCAAGGCCCTCGACAGGCTGTTGGTGCAGGGACAAAAAAAACGCGTTGCCGAAGCAAAAATCAACACTCTTCTCTACAGGCCCCCCGATACCCCTGTGGGCACACCGGCCGATCTTAAAAAAGCCGAGCTTGCCTATTCGCTCGAAGAACTCACTCAGCTTGCCCGGAGCAATTCTCCGGCCCTAAAGGTTTCGCAGAGCGAGGTGAACCGAAGACAACAGGAAGTGGCGCTTGCCGGCAAGGAATTTTATCCCGATTTTGCCCTCGGATTTTCCGTCGTTGAAAGAGATCAGAACCCTACTATGTACGGCCTGATGATGAGCGCAAAAGTGCCCCTTTATTTCTGGACAAAGCAGCGTCCGGAGCTGGAAGCGGCCACGCTTAATCTTTTAAGCGCCAGAAATATGCGCGACAACACATCCTCGACGGTCCTCTACCAGGTGAAGGAAGCCTATACTTGGGCGACAACCTCTGAAAAGCTCGCAAATCTCTACGGCTCTGCAATAGTGCCTCAATCCAACCTCGCTCTAAACTCGGCAATTGCCAATTACCAGGTCGGGAAAATCGATTTCCTTCAACTCATCGATGCCTCGATGTCGCTTCTCGAATACCAGCTCAAGTATTACGAATCAACGGTCGAGTTTCATAAGGCGCTTGCGCAGTTGGAGCCGCTGGTAGGCGTTGAGCTTGTCAGATGAATTAGACCGGCTGCCGGATCGCCCCTTCACCGTTGCCGCCTCTCCAGCATGGCCACCCTTTCCACAACGGGTGGATGGGAATAGTGAAACCAGACATAGAGCGGATGGGGGTTGAGGTTGGACAGGTTGTCAGCCGCAAGCCTTTTCAACGCCACGACCATCGCAGCGCCGCTTCCGAGCATGTCAGCCGCGAAAATGTCGGCTTCTCTTTCAAAACGCCTCGATATCGCCATGTAGAGTGGCTGAAGAAAAAATCCGGCCCTGCTCCAAACGATTCCAGCCAGGAAAAGTCCAACATAGGGAGGCGACGACTTGAATCCAAAGGTTGTGAAAAGAAGCGGCCATTGAATGAATAACCACGTTGCATAGAGTGCCGCAAGCGAAAAAGAGGCGAAGACGATAAGCTGCTTGAGGACGTGCTTTTTCCTGTAATGGCCGGCCTCGTGCGCCAGCACTGCAAGGATCTCGTCAACCGTGTGCGATTGGATCAGCGTATCGAAGAGCACAATCTGCTTGGTTTTCCCAATTCCGGTAAAATAAGCGTTAGTGTGGCGGCTCCTGGTCCCCGCGTCCATCTGCAGGATTTTTTTCACCCGGATGCCGCTTTTTTCCATTTGCTGCCCGATCCTTGCAGAAAGCTCCTCGTCCCGGATCGGTTCAAACCTGTTAAAGAGCGGCGCCAGCAGTACTGGATAAAGGACCGCCATCACCAACAGCGCGGCCGACAGAAGCAGAAAACCCCAAAGCCACCAGAATCGGGGCGACCATGTAATGAAGAGGAGGAGAAGGGAAAAAATCACCGCAAAAAGCACGGATGCAATCAACGCCCTTTTTATATGGTCTATTATCCAAAGCTTCACGGTGGACCTATTGAAGCCGAACCTCTCCTCCACGAAGAAGGTGTAATAGTAGCCAAAAGGAAGTTCAGCCAGCCAGTGAATGATCCCTGGAATGAAAAAGAAAAGCAGCCCCGCTGCAATCAACGACAGCTTAAGTTCATTTGACCAATCGACCAGAAGGGGCAGGAGTCCTGACAGCAGGATGGCAAGGAGCACAGCATCAGAGACTATTTCCTCCACGATCCCAACACGGGTTTTCGCCCGCGCGTAATCCACGGCGCCCGCGAGCCTGGTCCCGTCGATGAATCCTTCGAACCCGGCCGGCGGCCTGTCACAGTGTTTCTGAAAATAAAGCAGATTGATCCGCTCTACCCAGATGCCGAACGCGCTCGTACCCGCGAACAGAAGAAGAAAGCAAAAAAGAACCCGGTTTAATTCGACCATATGGTCACCCACAGTCGTTATTTTCGACTTTCTTTTTCTTTTCTCACGATCTCTTCGGCCAGAGTTTTAGGGACCACGCTGTAGCGCGAGAATTCCATTGTGAATTCGGCCTTGCCCTGGGTCGACGAGCGAAGCCCCGTGGCGTAGCCGAACATTTCCGAAAGCGGCGCTTCGGCCTCTACCGTCGAGAAGACGCCGTCTTCAGACGTAGAGAGGATTATGCCGCGCCTTTGGTTCAAGCTCCCCAGAACGCCGCCCTGGAATTCGGAAGGCGTCTCGACCACTACGCGCATTATGGGTTCCAGAAGCACGGGGATCGATCGTTCGTAGGCCTCGCGGAAAGCCCCGATCGCGGCCTGCTGGAAAGCCAGATCAGAAGAGTCCACCGAGTGGGCTGCACCGTCATTTATGGTGACTCTGGCCCCTACGACCGGAAATCCGGCTAGTCCGCCCCTGGCCAGGCACGCCCTGAATCCCTTCTCACATGATTGTATGAACTCGGTGGGGATCGCTCCGCCCGTAACCTTGTTAACGAACTCGAACTCCCCTTCGCTTAGCGGTTCAAGGAATCCGGCGACCCTGCCGAACTGGCCCGCGCCGCCCGTTTGCTTTTTGTGAGTGTAGTTGAATTCGGCCCTGCGGGTGGGCGACTCCCGATAGGCTACCTTCGGCATGCCCGTTTCGATTTCGGCATTGTACTCGCGCCGCATTCGCTCGACGTAAACGTCCAGATGCAATTCTCCCATGCCGCAGATTATGGTTTCGGAGGTCTCTCCATCAACGTAGACCTTGAATGTGGGGTCTTCCTTGGAAAACCGCGCGAGCGCCTTGCTCATGTTCATCTCGGCCTTCTTGTCTCGAGGCTTTACGGCAAGCGAAATAACCGGCGCCGGGACATGCATGGAACTCATGGCGTAGCGTGTTCGCCCGTCTGTGAAGGTATCCCCGGAAGTGCAATCGATCCCGAACAGGGCCACAATATCGCCGCAGGCGGCAAAGTCGATTTCCTCCATCTCAGCGGCATGCATTCGCACCAGGCGCCCTGCCTTCACCGGCTTGCCGGTTCTGGTGTTGACAATGGTGTCGCCCTTGTTGAGGCTGCCCTGGTAGATGCGAACGTATGTGAGCTGACCGTAGCGGCTCATTTCCAGTTTGAAGGCAAGCATCACCAGAGGCAGATCGGGCGAGCTTTCAAGAATGATCCGCTCCTCCTCCCTGTCAAGGTCAATGGCATCGTTTTCGACATCCAGAGGGCTGGGAAGGTATTTCACTATGGCGTCGAGCAGGGGCTGCACCCCTTTGTTCTTGTAGGCCGAACCCATCAGGACGGGGGTGAGCGCGAGGGCCAGCGTACCCTTCCGGATAGCCTCATTTACCATATCCTCCGATATCGGCCCCTCCGACAGGATCGCCTCGGTCAATTCATCGGAAAACAGCGACGCCGCATCCAGCATTTGCTCCCTTTTCTCCCGCGCAAGGTCTATAAGCTCCGCCGGTATCCCGGATTCCGTCAATTCGTCGCCGTGCTCTCCCTCGAAGGTCAGCGCCTTCATGGATATGAGATCGATTACCCCACGATGATCTTTCTCCAGGCCTATGGGCACCTGAAGCAGCACCGCATTCTGGTTGAGTTTCTCACGCAGCTGACGGGCCACCCGGAAAGGGTCGGCGCCGGTCCTGTCGCATTTATTTACAAAAGCGATCCTGGGAACTCCGTAGCGCACCATCTGCCGGTCGACGGTCACCGACTGGGACTGAACCCCGGCGACGGCGCACAGCACCAGAACGGCCCCATCGAGCACCCGCAGCGCGCGTTCCACTTCGATGGTGAAATCAACGTGACCGGGTGTATCGATGATGTTGATCGGGTGATCGGCCCAGGAGCAGAATGTCGCGGCGGATTGAATGGTTATGCCGCGCTCCTTTTCGAGTTCCATGAAATCCATTGTGGCGCCCACTCCATCCTTGCCCTTTACATCATGAATGGCGTGAATGCGCTGGGTGTAAAAGAGGATTCGTTCCGTGAGCGTCGTTTTCCCTGAATCTATATGAGCGCTGATACCAATGTTTCTCAGCAGCGCAATTTTGTCTGAAATGCTGTCGGACATTTGAACTCCAGGCATGGATTCTGCTCTATTACATGTAACACGTTCCGAAACAAAAAAGAACGGGCACCAAATGGCGCCCGTTCGAGCCGGCACAGTTATCCTCATTCCTAATCCCTGATTGTTTTCTCTCTATTTCCTCGCCAAAGTGGTGTTTTTGCCGGGTTTAGCCGCACTCTTGACCTTGGCGCCGGAATTGCGGGCCTTTTTGTCGGCGGAGTTCGGCTCGGATTCACAGGGTTTTGCCTTTTGCTTTAGAGAAATTTTCCCGGCTGCCGTTTTGTGGGGCGCAGCTTTTGAGCTGTCCTTGGCCACCTTGGAGTCTTTTGAGACACCGGATTTGGCCACCGGTTTCTGAACGTTCTTGCCTTCAACAGGTTTCGAGGATTTCTTATCAGGCTTGTCATGCTTTGCACTCGCCGATTTCTTGGCAGTGTCTTTGACCGAGCAGGCAGCCTTGCCCAACGAGGGTCTTACCGGAAGATTCACTTGGGTGAGCTTTATCCTCTGGCCGGCCTTGAGACGCGCATCGCGCGAAAGTCCGTTCAACTGGCACAGGGAGGAAAGCGGAATGCCGGTCTTCTTTGAAACGTCCTTCAAGGTCCCGCCCTTATTCACAGTATAAAACGCGGCGGTTGGCGAGCCGGGCTTCTTTGAATCGGGTGCAAAGCAGATCGAAGAAGACGACTGCGCCCCTTTGTGCTCAGCCGCTGCCGCCTTGCCCGCACTCGCATAAACCTTTGCGGTGCCGGTCTTGACCGTCTGGCCGGGCTTGAGAGGGGCGGACTTCTTGATTCCGTTCAACCGGCAAAGCAGCCCAACGTCCAACTTGTTGCGGCGGGCGATCTTTTCGAGCGTGTCGCCTTTCCTGGCTTTACAGGTCCGGTATGAAGAACTCGATCTGACGGGGCGCTCGGAGGCCTTCTCCTTCACCTCATGATCGTCATCGGCAGAAAATGTTGAATCGGATACTTCCGAAGGCGCCGTTTCGGGCTGCAGAGAAGCTACTCTTACGGGAGCAGCCTGAGCAATGAAGCCGGGCTGCAGCGAACGCGCCAGAAGGACCGGCTCGCTCTCAAAACTCCTTTTGTAAAAAACCAGACAACTGCCGGGAACGAGTACGCTGGACGGGTTTATGCGGTTCCATCTGCAAAGGTCCGACAAGCTGACGCCGAAACTGCGGGCAAGTTCCTCAATCCCTTTTTCGGAACCGCTCACGTAGTAGTTGACCTTCCTGGGCAAATATGACTCCTGGGCGACCTCTATTACGCCTGCTTTCTCCGTCTCGTCGGCTCCGATATGGGCCGCAAGAGTGGACCAGGGAGTGAAAAACCGCACATGCATATGATCGACGTGACTGCGAACATGCTGGATCAGGGAGCCGCGCACATTTCCGAATACGCGCTGCAAATACGCCTGATCGTAACCGCGGCTCGCGGCGTATTCGTAAAGCACCTTCTGCACGCGACGGTCCAGGAAAATG
>DASPQK010000108.1:0-4456 GCA_035624985.1 Syntrophobacteraceae bacterium
GGTGCCCGACTCGGCCTGCCTCAAGGCGAAGGCGATCTGCTCCTCCGTGAACTTCGACTTCTTCATCCGCGCCATCCTCCTTCCCTGAATTTTGCCACAAAACTGCCATTTTCGCTGGCACAGCTTTCAGGGATGAGGTCCACCGCTTGAGCAGAGTCTAAGGACTCAGACGAGATATGTCAAGACTCAGGACTCGTACCCCTTTCCCGGTCCTTATTGCCCAGCTGACCTGCCCCCCCGAAAATCGGTCCAGGCATAATAATGGGAAACTTGGGTTGAAAATCTCACTCCAGAGGTGGCATCGTGAGCGGCGGCGGGTCAGCCAGTCATTGGGAGTAGAAGGCGCGGATCCGCTAGGCATTCAGCACCCTTCAGCCCTGCCAGCTTGACGTCAAGCGCCTTCCCAATTCAACCCGATCAGGTGCCAATAGAACCTCCTTAATTCATTTTACCTATTCAAAGAGGGCTACACAGTTTCCCTTACACTCCGTGTCGTATCTTTTCTCTCGGTACAATGGCTCGCCTTTCATCATTTCACGATTGCAGCTTGTGGCAGGTTACTGTTTATCTTCGCGGATGCCACTTCCGGAATCAGGGCTTTTTGTTTCCTCGGCCTTGGGTAGGCGGTCCGTCGGTCGCGCCCACCAGACATAAAAGGTCGGCAGCAGGAAGATGCTCATCAGGAGGTCCGCGATCAATCCGCCCACGATCACAATAGCAAAGGGCCGCTGCGAATCCGACCCGATGGCGTGGGACATGGCCGCTGGCAGCAAGCCCAGCGTGGCGACCAACATGGTCATCATGATCGGCCGGAGTCGGCGCATGGCTCCTTCGATGGCGGCTTCGGTGATCGAATACCCTCTCGCACGCAGCTGGTTTATATACTCGACCATAACGAGGCCTATCTGGACCGAGCACCCGAATAAGGCCATGAAGCCCACTCCCGAGGAGACGCTAAAATACGTGCCCGTGGCGAGCAATGCCAAGAGACCTCCGGTAGGAGCCACAAGCACATTTACCAAGTTCAGCACGGCCCACTTAGCGGAGCCGAACGCCCCATAGATGATCATGAAGATTAAGAAGATCGTCACGGGCACAATAATGAGCAGCCGCCTATTAGCCCTCTTCTGGCTTTCATACTCACCCATCCAATTGACCCTATATCCCGGGGGTAGTTTGACCTGCTGGTTGACCTTTTCGATCGCTTCTTCAACGGTGCTGCCAAGATCGCGGCCACGGACGCTGTACTTGACCGCGATATAGCGCTGGTTTCCTTCACGATAGATCTGGGTTGCACCGTCCTGCGTTTCCACTTGACAGAGCTGCGCCAGAGAGACGCGCTCACCGGAGGGGGACAACAAGCGGATCTTTTCCATGGCTTCTTTAGTGTCGCGGTACTGAGGCAGATAGCGCATGACCAGGTCGTACCGCTCCTCACCCCTGAGGACCTGGGTGAGGGCTTTGCCTCCTACCGCAGTCTCAATGGCATCCTGCACATCGGCAACGTTGATCTGGTAGCGGGACGCCAGTTTCCGGTCCACTGCAAAATTCAGATTCGGTTGCCCTAAGACACGGAAAAGCCCAAGATCCTCGATCCCCTTGATATGCCGCATGATATTGACGATCTCCCGGCCTTTCTCCTCGAGCACCCGCAGATCGTCTCCGTAGATCTTTGTAGCAAGCTCCCCCTTGACCCCGCTCACCGCTTCCTCCATGTTATCTTCAATGGGCTGAGAGAAGTTCCAGATCACACCGGGGATCTTCTCAAGCTCGCGGTTCATGGCGGCAATCAGCTTTTCCTTATCGTGATGAAAGATAGGCCGCCATTCTTCCTTCGGCTTGAGGACAACGCAGTATTCCGTGTTGAAAAATCCTGTAAAGTCCGTTCCGTCATCTGGCCGTCCCGCCTGACTAGCCACTTGGGTCACTTCGGGGAATGAGGCAAGCGTAATTCTGGCCTTATTCGCTACCCGGATCGACTCGCTTGGTCCTACGCTTGGTGGAAGCGTTCCCCGTACCCAGATGTCGCCTTCGTCGAGATGGGGGAGGAATTCCGATCCGATGACGCCGCTCTCAGCCAGATAAATAGTGCTACACATACTGAGAACGGCAACACCCACCATCGCCCAGCGATGACCGATAGACCATTTCAGGGCCTGCCGATAGCATTTCGTGAGCCAGACGACTAACGGATTGTGCCACTCGGGAGTTTCTTTACGAAATAACAAGCTTGTTAGGACCGGTGCAATTGTCACTGAGAATATCATGGCACCCAATAACGCAAACCCCACGGTCCAGGCCATGGGCCTGAAGAGACGCCCTTCAACGCTCTGAAGCGTGTCAATGGGCAGGTAGGCGGTGATGATGATAAGAATGGCGTAGAAGACGGGCCTTTGCACCTCGTGCGCGGCAGCCCGGATTTTTTCCGGCAGCGACGTGTCAGAGTCCCTAAGGCCTATGTGCCGTATGATATTCTCGACCATCACAACTGCGCCGTCCACGACCATGCCGAAATCGAGCGCACCCAGGGATAAGAGGTTCGCTGGTATCCCCCGGAGTTGTAAACAATTGGCGGCGAAGAATAGGGCAAAGGGGACGGTCAGGGCAACGACGAGCGCGCCACGGATGTTTCCCAAAAAGAGGAGAAGCACGAATGTGACGAGAATGAACCCCTCCGTAAGGTTATGGAGGACGGTGTGGGTTGTGTATCGAATCAGGTTACCTTGATCATTGAAGGGAATGATCTTCACGCCCGGGGGCAGAAGTTTTTCGTTCAGTTCCCTCACCTTCTGTTCGACGCCCCTGATGGTTCGATCGATAGTGGCCCCTTTGCGCATAAGGACGAAGCCGTAGACGACGTCATCGTTGTCGATAATTTTTCCATCCGCTCTATGGATTGACCTGCCGCACTGGCCCAGTCGGATCTTTGGGCCTTGCGAGACGACAGCGATGTCTTTGACCCGCACCGGTGTGCCGTTCTTCGTAATGATAACCATATCTTCGATGTCATGCACGGTGCGAACCAGCCCAACCACGCGGACATTGACCTGCTGCATGCCCGCCTCGATGAAGCTTCCCCCGGCATTTATGTTGTTGTTGGCAAGTTGTTGTTCCACCCGACCGATACTGAGGCCGTAGGAGACAAGTTTGTCCGGATCAACGCGGACCTGGTATTCACGCGTGGGGCCGAAAACCGAGACTTCGACCACATCTGGCACGGACTTGAACTGCTTCACTAGGAACCAGTCCTCCAGGGACTTCAATTCCATGGCGTCATAACGGGGATTTGCGCTTCGCAGTGTAAAAAGGTAAATCTGGCCGACCGGGCTGTAATCAGGGCCGATACCGGGAGACAGACCCGGCGGAAGGGTCACCATGGTCAGTCGCTCTAGGACCCGCTGGCGGTTCTGGAAATTATTTGAGTTATCGTCGAAAATGAGGATTACGACGGACAGGCCCGAAAGCGAGACAGACCGCAAGTAGGTACGATAAGGGATTCCACTCATCACGTTTTCAACAGGGATGGTGACCTGCTGCTCGATTCCTCCGCAGCCTGGCCAGGCCACTGTGTGATGATCCAGGCGTAATTATTGGCGACGTCGGGATAGGCCTCAATCGAAAGATGGTGGAATTGAATGAAACCCATGCCAAATAGAAAGACGCCGACGCCCAGCATGAACCAGCGATGCCTCAAAGCGAAATCGACAGCAGCCCGAATCATCTTTACTTGCGCCCGCTGTTTCAGATAAAGATCGCCACTCGCATGAGAGTAGGAATCCAAGATAACACCGGATTCCTCCGTGTCAAATCCGCTATCAACAACGCCATATTCAGTCCTTGCCTGACTTGCCCACTAACAGGAATCCAGCCTGACCTGCCCCCCGTCATGATACCACCTCTGAAGTGAGGTTTTTAACCCCGGGCGCTTCTGCCGAAAACTGGTCCAGCCAAGAATGGAATTTTTGGCGAAAATAGATTCTATTACTAGATCGCGCTCTTCTTCTAAGTGCCCTGCCCTCATCGTATCGAATTGCTGGCCTGAGCTTAATCCCAGGCGCCGAGACCCAGATGGTCAATCAGGATGACCATCCAATGCAGGAAACGGCAATAAAGGCTGCTTATTCTTTCTTACCCTCTATCTTTTGGACCGCGCGCGGATCGTTTGGCTTCTTGTCTTCTGGCTCGTTCATCGCCTCCTTGGCTTGGTTTATTCCGTCCTTAAAGCCTCGAATGGCCTGACCCAGAGATTTACCGAGTTCGGGAATCTTCTTCGGCCCAAAAATTATAAGGACAATGGCAAGAATCAGTAGGAGATGCTCCGGTTGAAGGATTCCCTCGAACATCTTCTGCCTCCTATTTGATTCGCTACAATATCTTACTGCCGTTGTTTCCCGTCGTCAAATTGATCTATGGCCTCTAATCCTAACATCGGAGGATCTGCTGGTAGGGACAGGAG
>DASPQK010000109.1:0-8786 GCA_035624985.1 Syntrophobacteraceae bacterium
TGAGAAATCGGTATCAGAAGCGGTAAACAGCATTCTTGAGGCGGCGACCGAGAGCAATGCGAGCGACATACATATCGAGCCCATGAAGGACAGGATACGTGTCCGATTCCGTCTCGACGGGGTCCTTGTTCACCAAAGAGACCTTCCGGTGCGAATGGGGCCTCCCATAACGAGCCATCTTAAGATCATGGCAAAGGCCGACCCAGCCGAAAGGCAGAATCATCAGGACGGCAGAATAGAGTTCAAAGCCCCGCAAACGGGGGTCTCCCTGGATCTGGCAGCCTCATTTTTTGTGACCGTGTGGGGCGAGAAAACCGTTTTGAGGGTGCCGGGAAGAAAAGGGGTTCTGCTGAGTCTGAACGAAACGGGCATGTGGCCGAAGATGTTAGACAGGTTTAAATTCGACGCGTTGGATATTCCAGGCGGTATTGTCCTTATAGCAGGCCCAAGAGGGTCCGGAAAAACAACCACCCTATACAGTTGCATCAATTATCTCGAAAACGTGAATACAAGCATAATAACGGTTGAGAACCCGGTCGATCACTCTATTGATGGAGTAGCTCAGTGTTCGATAGATCCCAAAATGAACCTGAGCTTTGAGCAAAGCATCGAGCATGCTCTCAGACAAGACCCTGACATTATAGCAATTGGAGAGATAAGCGACCATTTTTCGGCGCACACATGCATTGAGGCCTCTTTGAGCGGCCACAAGGCGCTAAGCACCCTTCACTGCGAAGACAGCATCGTGGGACTGATCCATCTGTTGAACTTGAACGTCGAAGCTTTCCTCATCTCTTCAACTCTCACCTGTGTGGTCGCTCAAAGGCTTCTGAGAAAATTGTGCCCCAGTTGCTCGGAGGATTATACCCCTCAGCCTGTGGACATGCGCCGGCTCGGTTACAGCGCCAACGATATGAAGGGAGCGGGCTTCAAAGCCGGGCGCGGGTGTTCGCAATGCCATTTTACCGGTTACAGCGGACGGGTGGGAGTATTCGAAATGCTCGTTTTGAATGAGCCGGTAAGGGGCGCAATCCTGGATAAAAAGAGCTCATGGGATATGAGACGGATCGCCACGGAGACTGCGGGTCTAACGACCTTGCTCGAAGATGGGATTATGAAAGCCGCAAAGGGAATAACCACCCTCGAGGAGGTGTGGAGGTATGTTCCGCACGCAGGCAAACCCAGACCGGTTTTAGAACTTAGCCGCCTTCTAGGTGCAGAGTTATGACAATGCAGAAAAATACTACCTCATTAGTGGAAATGGTGGAAGAATGCGCCGCCTCAGAAAGTATGAGTCTTCCCGTGTTCCCTGGTGTTGCGCTGGAACTCAACAGGAAGATGACAGACGAAAACAGTTCGATCAGCGACATTGCCGCAATTATTGCCAAAGACCAAGCATTGGCCGGTCAGATGCTCAAGCTCGCCAATTCGGCATTTTTTGCGGGCCTAAATAAGGTGCGCACTATAAGAGAATCGATTATGCGTCTGGGTGTCAACCAGGTGTTTAACTGCCTGGTTGCAAGCGGTCACAAGAATTTCTACATCTCCCGCGATCGGTTTATAGGTCAGTATCTAAAGGTCCTTTGGCAACACGCGCTGGCAACCGCCAAAGGCTCGCAATGGCTGCTGCGCAGGATCGGATACGGGGAACTGGCCGACGAAGGTTTTCTGGCGGGTCTTTTCCACGATATCGGGAAGCTGCTTCTGCTCAGGGTTTTCGAGACGATAAGATCGCAGAATCACGATCTAGCCCTCACGGACTCATTTATACTCGAGGTCCTTGATTCCATGCACGTCAATCAGGGATATGCCTTAATGGTCGAGTGGGGCATTCCGCAGACATACAGCGACGTGGTAAAGCGTCATCACGACGAAGAGACTGCTGATACGGACTCCCTGCTCTTGTGCGTTCGCATAGCCAACCGCGTGTGCGCAAAAGCGTGCATAAGCCTGAAGCCCGATCCGACAATCGTTGTGGCGGCCCTGCCGGAAGTCCAATCAATGTCCCTCAAGGAAATCGTACTGGCTGAACTCGAGGTCGTAATCGAAGATGCTCTGGATATGGAACTGTGAACGGCAGGAAGGGGTTTAGCCCTGGGGTTAACCCCATAAGCGCTTAAATAAGCGCGTAAGTTATTGAGCTTACTGATGGCAGGATTAGGATTTTCGTCACCCCCGTGAAAGCGGTGGTCCAGTGCATTACTCATTGATTTTACAGAAAAAAATCTGGATTCCCGCCTCCGGATCAGGTCCGGGGCAGGCTTCGCGGGAATGACGTCCCTTTTCCTTGCAGAGCCTCATTCTTATTTGAGCGCTTATGGGGGTTAACCCCTTCAGGAAGTTCTCCCTTACGCTTCCGCACTTCTCAAGGCATTGGAGCCATAGGGTAGATTCAGTATTTCACCGGGGAAAGACTGTAGTTGGCGTTTGGGGGATTGACAGGACCTACAGAACGCACAAAAAAACAATTCCCACGCTCAGCATGATTGCGGCAGGCCGAAAAAGCACTAAGCACCTGGTTTTTTTCTGTTCACGATTGGCCGCTCACCGTTTTACAAATAGTCGCCCCGCCTCCATTTAAGAGATTCCATGTATGCAGCGACCTTCAATTCTTCAGCCAGGTCCCTCAGTTGATGGTTGTCGGGAAGGCCGTTCATTTTATCGTCCAGCTGGGCGGTTTGCGCATTGATCTGTTCAATCAGGGCATTGATTTCCTTTGGAGACTTAACGCCCTGAAGCGCATTTTTCAAGGAGTCCAACTGGGTCAGGACGCCATCGAGGGCAGAAATTGCCTGTGACAACTCGGGAGCCTGTGCTGAATTCGAGACATCGGATTGTATCCCCAAAAGCCCCGAAAGCACCTCAGGACCGCTGATCGCGCCAGGAGCGGGACCGTGCGGGGCGGTCTCCTGTTCCTGTCCGACAATCTCACTTTGAAGCAACAGGGCGAAGGCATCATCGCCACCGGCGCTACCGGCGCCCTCCGAGTGTTTGCTCTCCTGCGCGGATTGCCCACTCAGAACCCGATCTATTCTCATAGCGTTCATTTAACCTCCCCTTGGGAAGAATAGAGGATTGACAGCACAAACAGGGTAAAGCAAATACTTTGCCAAACAGCCCGAACATTATGGGGACAGGACCACAGGATGGAGAGGACTCGGAGTACATACGGGTCCATTGAGAAAGATTTTCCGGTGGTTGGAATTTTATGCCGGTTTATTTTTCAGAGGCATGCGTATCACCGCTGAAGTTCTCTCGCCAGTTCTTTCAAGGGTCACGCTAAACCCGTAAGGCACAAGGAGATGCCTTGCGGCATAGAGTCCAAACCCCAGATGCTGGTTCGAGGAAGCGGTCTTAGTGTCAGATTGCTGCCACCTCGATTCGAACAGATCGAAGAGAACATCGTGATTAAGCCCCTCTGGAAGCCCCAAACCTGAATCCGTTATTCTTACCACTATTTCCCCGGCCTGCTTGCAGCTCTCGACGATCAGCTCCTTTTTCGGCGCTTCTCTGAGGGCCAGTATGGCGTTCTGGAAGAGATGGAAAATTGCCGGCACGATGTCGCTGCCAAGCACCTTTATGTGGGGGAGGTTATTTGCCAGGCGCAGCTCGGATTTAACATGGTGTTTGAAGAACAGATCGGATCGGAACACCTTGGCCATCCTTGTAAGAAGGTTATTGATGTCTATTTCCGTCCCGCACCGTTCAATTTCATGAAGCTGCATGAATTCTTTCAAGTCATCAGCGAGTTTGATTATTTGTTCGCGCATCTGGATGAGCCGTTTGCGCTGTTTGCCCAGAAGCTCGGACCAATTTTCGTTTTGAGTACAGGCGGCGCTGAATATTCGATCCTGGAGGTCCAAGCCCGACAACAGCATCTCCGTCAGCATGGTAAGGTTCTGCAGAGGCCCGTTGATGTTGTGCACAAACCCCTGGACAAACTTGCCTGCGTAATTCAACCGGTCTTTTTCATGCAGGGCATGGATGAGTCGATCTATAGAGATATCGTTTTTCGATGGTTTTTTGGCAGCCATATACACATAAAAGATTAAGCAGAGAGCCATGGGCAAGCAGAAAAGCATTGCCTTCCCACTTCATGCTTCTCGCTTCCAACTCCTGCAAACGATGTTTTATTCACGCCTATCCTCTATGTTTTCCACCACTTTCAAAAAGGCCTCCAGCGCGCGGGGGTCAAACTGCTTACCGCTGTTTCTGCGCAATTCGGCAACGGCTTCTTCGCGAGACATGGCATCGCGATAGGCCCTTTTTGACGTCATCGCATCAAAGGCATCGACGACACTCACGATTCTTGCAAGCATGGGGATCTGCTCACCGGCAAGACCGTCAGGATATCCCTTTCCGTCCCATCTCTCGTGATGATGCCTTATTATCGACCTTTCCTCAGAGATCAAACCAAGCTCCGAGACGATCGAATCCCCGATTGAAGGGTGTTTCTTTACCATCTCATATTCTTCCTTTGTCAGGGGGCCCGGTTTGTTCAAAATGCTGTCGCGAACCCCTATTTTGCCAATATCGTGCAGATAGCCCACGGTCCGCATGGATTCGATCTGATCGGCCGAGCAGCCAAGGATTGCGGCTGTTTCGGTCGCATAACGGGTCACTCTTTCCGAATGCTTTCCGGTATAGAGGTCTCTGGCTTCCAGCGCATTGACCAGCGACTTCAAAATCCCATAAAAATTGCTGGTAAGACTCTCGTAGAGAGCCATATTCTCGACGGCCAAGGATGCCTTTCTGATCAGGAAATCAAAAAGCCCCGATTCTTCCGAGGCCAGCAATTGACTGCCCTGTTTGTGGATCGCCATCAACAGGCCGAAGGGTTCCCCACGGATTCGCATCGGCCAGCAGGAAAGGGTGCTGTCAGTTTGTGGGGGCGCATTTTCAAAGCAACATTGAATTTCGCCGGGGCCAATAATCAAATGAGTTGCGCCGTTTCCCAGCAATTCTCGCCTGCGGCCCTCAGAGACCTCCAATCTTTGAGGCCACGAATTATCGGGCTGCCATCCGCAGTCAGCCATACGAATAAGGTTGCCGCCTTCCCGGTGGACCAGGTAAAAAGTTACTTTTTCCACCGATTCTAGTAAAGAGGCAAGTTGGACGATTCGAGGATAAAGGTCTTCGCTGGAACGGATCTCGTCTATTTCCCTGGAAATATGAAAAAGCCTGGTCTGCTCGTTAACTTTGCTCTCAAGTTTTCGGTTTACCTCCTCGAGTTGCTTGCGCGCCTGAGCTTCGAACTGAAGACTGAGGTCTTTGAGCAGAAGCTCTCTTTCCTTGGTGATGCGCAGCAGTGTAAGAGCAACATCCTGGAGTGTGAACGGTTTGGTGAGGAAGTCAGAAGCGCCTTCGCGCATAGCCCTGATCGTGTATTCCATGGTTGGATAACCGCTCATCATGACTACCGGGAGGCCGCGGTCACGTTCCTTTATTGCGGCCAGCAGTTCAAGCCCGTCAATGTCGGGCAGGCGCAGGTCCACGAAGGCACAATCAAAAGATTCCTCATCGATCGCAATAAGGGCTTCCTGTCCGCTCAGGCAGACGCGCACGCGTTCGTGCTCCAGCCGCAGCATGCACTCCTGCAGAAGCTCACCAAGCATTGTATCGTCTTCAACAATCAAAATTTTCATAACCTGCCGGACTCTATTCGGCTAATGATGAGCTTTTTGAGTTTACTGAGCTCGGAATCTGAAATTATGCCGTCGCGTTTGAGACCCTTGAGCGCTTCGAGAGCGGAAATAGCCCGGTTAGGGTTTCCCTGCGGCATTTCCAAAAAAGCATCCGGGCGAAATCCCGGCACATTGGCCAGCAGAGGTCCTTTCATCACATTGCCCGAGCTGTCGCAGACCCTGGACTCCGGATAGCGGGCGCCTTCAAGAGAACAGATCCTGCGGTGCAGATCCTCTATTTCCAAAAGCAGGGCGGCCCTCTCCTTGTAAGCTTTGACCCTGTCGACAGCGTTTCGAATCGTTACGCCCATCTGCTCTACCATGAAAGGCTTCTGTATATAGTCGTAGGCCCCGAGCCGGAGGGCCTGGATAGCCGATTCCAGGCTCCCAAACCCCGTTATCAGGATGGTCAAAATGTGCGGATAGAGTGCTCTTACATTTCTGAGCAGCGCCAAACCATCCATTCGGGGCATGTTGAGATCCGAGATTAGGATATCGAAATCGCCGGCGGATAACTGTTCAAGAGCTACCAGACCATCGGGAGCAAGTTCGACCGCAGCTCCGGTTTTCTCGACTGTTTCGGCCAGGATCTCCAGAAATATCTCATCATCATCGGCTACAAGAACCCGCACTAAGGTCTCGCTCTTCGTAATCATCTTATTTAAATTACCATAAGGTTTTACGCCTTACCATCAAATAGAATACCCCTGAGCTGTTCTACATTGCCTCGAAAGCGGGCGACCTTTTTAGCGGGTATCTGGCGGATCACCTTTCCGGAGCTTTTCTCAACAACCTGCACAATGGTCTCACTGCCATCTGCGACAAAGTTGAGCTCGATCCCCGTGTTTTCTTTAAGGAAAGATTCGATCTGCGTGATGACTTCAGCCGAGAACTCAGGTGAGGGGGTAGAAAAATTGGCACCGCTGCTCAAAGAGAAATCCCTGACATTTTCGGTAGTACCGCCTTCAGCGCCGGCCACCCGCATAATTGACTGGACAACTTCCTGCCGGGTCTGCGGGGCAAGCCAGGAGCCGCTTGTGACAGACTGGATCTCGCCCGTAGTTGTGCTCATTACTTTCTCCGTTCAGCCTGATCGCCTTGCGATTGAACCAGATATTCGGCAAACCGTCGAGCCAGATAATCGGCCAGCACATGGCACCTCTGGGCGGGGTCGCCCTCGAACGTATTCCATGTAAGGTCGATATCAGGACCCGGCTCGGAGGTCCCACGCTGTTTTACGTCCCAGAGGACTCCTCCCGTTCGCGCATCCAGTATGCGGGTGCGCACTTCAAGCTCTGTGGGCATACCTCCCGTTCCGTCCCTCATATAAATGAGCACCGGACACATCACAAGCGTGCACCCCTGGTCTCTGGCACGCCATAATGCTTCTGAATCGGAATTGGCCTCACAGGGCAGGACCCTGATCTGCCGAAAAACACCTTTTTGTTGAAGCCTGCTCTGAAAGGCACTCGTCAGAGAGGCTGAGGCCGCCGCCATCTCAGGGGGAGTGCTGAAAGCCAACATACAAAGCGTATCCATCGCGTGCTGCTGGATCAAAGACCGCGCGTATATTTCCATGCTCGCATCCACAGGCCGGGCCGATGTGGCTTTCATCCCGGAGCTGACGCATCCGGCAGCGATGCAGCCGGCCAGGAGCATACCAACCAATGCCAAAAACCGTATGAAAGCGGAAGAGAAGAGAACCGGCCTCCCCATCGGGTTCCCCGGATCGACCCCGCTTGGCTCCTCCGGGACAGACCCGCTAAGTTTCAGCCGGGATGAGCCCTGCTGGGGAAAATACTTATGCCTAAAGCTTTTATGGCCCATAAAGAAGCGATCTCCCCGTTTCATAGTGTAACTCTATTCGGCCGCTCCGGGCACACAGCAGGTATTAGATTAATCGGACTCAATTCAAAATATCTTGAGTGGAAAGTTGCCTGATTGCGCTCGCAGTCAAAAGGGCCGGCAAATCAATCAGCTTGACGTGGAATGAACTCTGTTCAAAGATAAATTGTCGATCCTCATTAGCTTTCTCTATCACAACTGAGTCGTCGTCACCATTCCTGCGGTCTCGGTGGAGTCGATCACTTCATAGGTCCGCACGGGGGCTTGCAGTCCTTTGACCTGGATTTCGCCGAAAAGCCGGGTGGAGACAAATGGCGAGATGAGGTCACAGGTGCTCTGGGAAATGAGGATGCCGCCAACGGGGGCGCTTGACTCCAACCTCTTTGCCAGGTTCACCGCCGAACCCAGCACCGTGTATGAGAGCCTTCGGGAAGACCCCATGTTGCCCACGACAACCTCGCCGGTGTTAATACCAATCCGCACGTGCAGTGGGAAGCCGCCTTCCCCGGCCCATTTTGCGCTCAGTTCGCGAGCCTTTTTCTGCATCTCGATCGCCGCCCGCACAGATCTCAGGGCGTGATCCGGCGCTGGTTCGGGGTCTCCGAAAAATACCATCAGGCCGTCTCCAATGTATTTATCCACCGTTCCTTTATAGTTAAAGACAACTTCAACCATTGTTTCGAAATACTCGTTCAAAAAGCCTCGAATCCGGTCGGGCGAATATGAGGCGGAGTATGCGGTAAAGTCCTTAATGTCACTGAAAAGAATCGTCAGTTCTTTCCTCTGCCCCCTGCTTATCATGGCCGGGTGGTCAAGAATCCTTTCCACAACCGATGGCGGGAAATAGGATTCGAAGGACCTCCTCAATGCCTCCTTTTCCTTCGAGTCCCGCAAATATCGCAAAACCATGATAGTTGAAGCGACTGCGCCGCTCGAGATAACGGGGCGGACGACATTTAACATCAGTCCTTCGGCAAGAAAAAGGGCGAGCGCTGTGGCCCCATAGCAGATGATGAGCAGCCCCGAGGCCCCGGAGAATACAATCGTGGAAAAGAGGGTCGATAAAAGAAAAACCAAGGAGGCCATCGCCAGCTCGATTGCCAATATCGAGGCAGGACTTACCTCGGACAAAAAGGCCCTGGAGAGAATAGTCTGGATCACGTTGGCATGAAGGCCGCTCAGCGGGAAATCAATGTCCAGGGGCACTGCTCCGAGATCGGTGGAGCCGGTAGAAACATCGGAGACCACCGCTATCTT
>DASPQK010000110.1:0-5731 GCA_035624985.1 Syntrophobacteraceae bacterium
CGGGGATATGCACTGCTCGAAGCAGAGATCTTTATCCCGGAAACATGGTTCGAGGGGAGCCGTAAAGATAGGAGAGACAAATGCAAATTACCATGGGCTGGGGGCGCAAAAAGCACAATTCGCCAAGTTAACGTCATTGGACCGGACCCCGTCCCGGACACGGGGCCCCCTGCTACTGTGACTTCGGGAGATTACCATTGGCGTCCAGTTTGTAAATGATCCAACCAGGCCCATAAACCGCCGCTATATAACCGCCGTCCTTTGTCTGCCGTATAGACCGTATCATTATTGTTGACGGCAGGTTCTTCTGCCATTGCGCATTGCCTTTTGCGTCAAGCTTGACAAGAGCGGGCTGCCAGGAGGGATTGTTCGAATTTGGTCCCTCGGCGACAATGCATCCTCCGTCCGAAGTCGGAGCCGCGACGCCGCCCTCGCTCTCTGAGGGGTATAGCCACTGCCAATGGACGTTTAATCCCGCATCAAGTTTATACACATAACTAACGTACCAAGATCCGCTGCAATAATCTTCGCTCGTGATGTAGCCTCCGTCAATGGTAGGAAAAACGTCGTAACAGTAGCCGCCCAAACTACAAGACTGGCCGAACGTCCGCTCCAATTGAAGGTTGCCCTCTGCGTTGAGCTTATAAGCAGCGCACCGCCCCACCCCCTGCACATCCCACGTCAGCCCGCTGACAATGTACCCTCCATCCGGAGTGTTTCGGACTGAATACTCACCACTGTCATCAAGGTACATAGAACACACCCCTTGTTGCAAGTTTTTTTCAAAAGTTTTTTGCCATATCAGGGTGCCGGATGAGTCAAGCTTAAAAACCCAATTAGCATCAAAATAATTGTAGCAAGAGGCACTACAATCAAAGGGGTCGCAGGCGTTTGGCTGGTTCATTTCGTTATATCCAACTACAATAAATCCTCCATCACTTGCCTGTCGGACAGAGGGGCCGTCAAAGAGGATTGGACCGACTTCTGAATAAACCTTCTGCCATTGAATATTGCCTGCCGCATCAAGCTTGGCAACGCTGGGCGAAATGCTATACATGCCCGCCATAATGAACCCTCCATCCGATGTTTGCGCCAAAACAGAACGAACATAATAGCCACCATACCAAATATAGAGATTATCTACACGGGTCTGCCACAAAACATTGCCCGATGCGTCCAGTTTAAAAACATAATTGGTGGAAACGGAGTCCCCTGCAACCAACGCGACATAGCCGCCGTCCGAGGTCTGTTCAACAGCCGACAGACATGAATTAGCGGCAAGAACCTTCGTCCATGTCACGGCGGGCTTAACTATGCTGAACGGTTTGCTCATATCGATATAATAGCTGGCCTTGGTGGTGCTCTTGACCTGTATCTGGTAGCCCGCGCCAATGTCCAGGTTGTCGGGGACCGTCCAGGTAAAAGAACCCTTATCATAACCCCCGGAAGAGACGTTGGAAGCCAGCGTCGCCTTCAACGCTCCCCCCTTGTAAAGATAGATATTTACATAGGGGCCGGGGTTTCCCGCATATTGCCATGAAATGGTCTGCTGTGAGCCTTGGGGCCACGCCTCCCCGCCGGCCGGGGAGGTTATTGTCAGGGGCTGTGGAATTGTGAAGCAGGCGCTGGTATCAGTATAACTGCTGTATTTTGTGCTCGTCACTTTGATCTGATAATCGGGACCGGGTTTCAAGCCGTCGGGGACCGTCCAGTCGTAGTACCCGGTCCCGATAGACCCGGAGGAGGCGTAAGCAATTGTTTTGACAAAGACCCCACCCTTGTAAAGGTCGATCTTCACTTTCGGACCAGGGTCCCCAATGTAATCCCAGGCAAGGATATACGTTCCCCCGGCGGCACATACCCAGCCGCTTGCCGGCTGGGTGACGGTCAGGTCCTGGGTGATCGAAAACTGTCCCGAAACGCCTTTATACTTGCTGTCGGGGTAGTCCGAAACTTCAATCGTGTAGTCGTTTGCAACCTCAAGGTCGGCCGAGACCGTCCACAGCCACTTCCCCTTTCCGCAATCGCCGATCGAGGTGGAGTCGAGCAGCCTGAGAAAGGCTCCGCCTTTGAAAAGTTTAACGGAAACGACGTTGCCCGGATTGCCGTCCCATTGCCACGAGACGGCGACCGTCGTCCCCTTGGCCGCCTTGTCTCCCGCTTTCGGGACCTGAACGTTTATTGCGCTGGGCAGGACGGACATCGTCGCGCTCATCTTATATCCGGAACCGCTTATATCGAGGATGTTGACGTTGCTGTCGCTGCCGTTCCAAAGGTGACTGTTCGGGGCGGAGTCGGCGGTTAATTCGGTAGCGTCGGGGGAAAAAAAGGGGTCACGGGAATCGCCGCTATCGGTATTATTCTCGAGTCCCCAGTTGTTGTCGGCCTGAACCAGCGCCACTCCGTAATGACCGGGGCAGGGGGCGCCCGTTGGAACGCAGGGCGAAATTTCCACAGTGTTTGTCGCAATGGTTGCGTTGATCTTATCCCCGTCAATATGCCATATCAGTAGACCGGACCCCGGCAGCCCAACGTCAAATTCGATCTGCTGCCTGTTTTCAACCAGGAAGTATTCCCCGGAAAGAGGCGTGCCCGCCCGCAGCATGTAAACCTGAGGATCTTTTTCGACCCAGTCTATCGAGTAACAAGAGGTCTCTTTGACAGGGGGCGGATTGACCCATTTGAGGAAATATTTCGACCAGGCGTCCGGATGAGCGGGCCGGTCCCCTGGTTCGACAATCTTGAGAAAGCTGCCGCCGCCCATCAAACTCCATTGTCCCACTCCTTTGGACTTAGCGGTCGGATCGTAGAGGTCGGGCAGGCCCAGGGCATGTCCGTATTCGTGAGCCGGCACCCCGATTGTCGTTAAGCTGCCGTTCGGACGAATCTCCGGTATCAGTAGATAGTTGTTTACGATGACATGTTGGGAAGGGTCCGAAAGACATACGGATTTAGTGACATATTGGCTCAGGCCTTTTTCAACCAGCGAAGCCTTGTGAGACCAGATATCGGAGGCCACACCGCTGCTCTCTTCCCCCGTGCCCTGGTGAACCACCACCAGCACGTCCACCTGGCAGTCAGAGCCGGACACGTATTCGGCAAAATTGAAACCGGCTGCATCCGCCGCTTCGGCAGCTTCCAGCACCAGTTGAGCCGGATGGGCATCATTGCCCTTGACTCCATCTATATTTGCCCCGTAATAGTCATGGTTATGAGATGCCAGGTACCACCCCTTCACTTCACCGCTGATATGGAACTTGCCGTAGGAAACTTCCTCGTAGTAATCGGCAACGCTATGATTGCCCGTGCCGAAAAAAAGGCCGGCGAAATCTGCTGCGCTCTTTGTGGATCTAGTGTTATTGAAATTAATGAGGATCAACGGGATCTTTCCCATTCCCACTGACGGGACCGCCTTCATCGGACCGCGTGCTCCCGGAGGTCTCTCTTTTGAGGAGAGAGCTTTTTCGAGGGCCTTGCCCGTCGGCCTGAGCCCCTTCGATGTTTCGTCCGGAAGGTCCTTTCCCACAAGCCTTCCCGAACTCGCCAAGTCCCCCTCCTCGCCGGGTTGAGCGTAAGTCCAGGCGCCAAGCCTGGTATCGAATACTATGGTGTAGCCATCCTCTGTTTCCCAGCCGTGAAGCCGCTCATCCCCCCATTGCCTCGCCAAAAACACGACGCCGTCCGGTTGCCTCAGTTCATGCAAGTCGGGGGAAGCAGGGGAGCCGAAACAGATGCCGGGGCACAGCAGAGTCGCTAACGCCAGAATCGAAAGGAGTCGCTTCATGCCACCCTCCTGAGTCAAAGCTCATTTTGTCGAAGCCGCAAAACTTCCCTTGATGCAGGTAATATGAAAAAACCGGGGTTGCCTGCACTGGAAAACACAACGTCTACGGCAGATATTGTTTGTTTCCATCCGGAATAAGGCGGCAACTTCAGTGCCGAGCATCCCAAGCGCATTTTCGGATCGGCTCTTTGCCCGAAAAAACATCACTTGCGCTGCCTGAGACTGGAAAAAGTTTACAACCTCAGTTTGGAATTCGCAAGTTATACGTTGATGGGACCAGTTTTTCCGTGTTCAAGGACGCACCTCCATTCCAGGAGTTTTCTATATCCTGCTTGCCGACTGTCCGGGCTGAGGGGTTAAGGCTAATAGGATGCGAAGCAAAAAGCTTTCATGTTGGCCCTTGACTCTTATCTTCTTCGTGGCTTCGTGATCGTGGTGGTCCCTGTTACCGGCCGCTTTTGTTCAACCGCAAAGGGTGCAAAGGACGCGAAGACAGCATGGCGGTGCATCATCAAGCATTCTTCATTCGTTCTTCGTCATTTTAGAAACTACTTCATTTTTTTCTTCATTTTTTCTTGACAATACTTCTCATTACGAAGTACAATGTTTGCCGAGTTTGAGTGAGTTTTTCCATCTCGCGCTCCGCGCGGGATCGCCGCTCACTGGCGAAGCGGCGATACTGACTGCACTTCTTTGAAAACTTTATATCTGAGGCCATTTCAGATGATTCCGAGGGCAATTTGGCGCCTGACCGCTTACTGCGCGCCTGCATTTCGCCTGAATTTTCAGGTGACACGCCAGGCAAAGCCTGTAAAACAACGGGGGCGTGCGAAAGGTTATTTTACTTTTGCCTTTTTACTTTTGCCTTCCCCCGCAGGGGGTTTGGCCGCTGTTACGCGCTGTTATTTCGGAAAATAAAGGCCGAAAAGACCAATTAAATCAGATTGTTAGGGGATTGGAAGAGTGAATTTCCCTGTATTAACAGCGAATGCAGCAAGAACCTCTCCCCGTCGATCCTTTTTGCCTTTTTACCCCTTTTTCTGCTTTATTTTTGCATTTTTTCCTTTTTACTTTTGCCTTTTTACTTTCTCTGCCTTCCCCCTCCCCCGCCTCGCACCGTTCGCTGTTCACACTTCACTCACCCCTCACTCCTCACCCTTCACTCTTCACTGCTCCCGCTTCACACTTCACTCCCTTCACTCTTCACCCTTCACTCCTCACCCTTCACTCTTCACCCTTCACCCTTCACCCTTCACCCTTCACCCTTCACCCTTCACCCTTCACCCTTCACCGTTCACCTTTCACTGCTCCCGCTTCACGGTAAGCCATTTGAACGAAAAAAAAACTTGGACTTTTACCGGGCAATGTTATTCTTATCCTGCACAGAAAGGAAGGATTGCCCATGCATGCAAGAACGCTTGTACTGAGATTCTCCAGGGAGATTGTCGATAAACCCATAATCTTCAACCTGGTGCGCGACTATAATCTGGATTTCAATATCCTCAAGGCGCAGATTTTTCCGCGCAAAGAAGGAATGCTCGTGATGGAGCTTCGCGGCGGCGCCGATGATTTCGACAGGGGGGTCCTGTATCTCGAACGGATGGGGGTACAGGTGGAACCGGTCGGCCAGGGAATTCGCCGCGACGAGGGAAGATGCTATCAGTGCGGGTCCTGCACCGCTGTTTGCCCGACAGGGGCTCTTCACGTCGAAAGACCGCTGATGGAAGTCAGATTTGAATCCGAGCGGTGCAGCGCATGCGAGTTATGTGTAAAGGCCTGCCCTGTCAGGGCCATGATCGTTACCTTCGATAAGAGCCTTGCCTAGCGTCCATTTGAACAACAGCTCGTCCCAGACTGGAATGGAGTTGTGAAATGGCGGAAAAGAAGCGTTCCCGCAAAGCTTCAAAACAGACGGGGTACTCCCCGCCGGGGTCGGCGGCGCAAGGC
>DASPQK010000111.1:0-4198 GCA_035624985.1 Syntrophobacteraceae bacterium
GCCAGCCCGATCCCCGTGTTGCCGCTCGTTGCTTCGACAATGATCTTTCCGGGGACAAGCTGCCCCTCGCGTTCAGCCGCTTCGATCATCCAAAGCGCCGCCCTGTCCTTGACCGAACCCGCAGGGTTTTTCGCCTCGAACTTCACATAAAATGAGACTGCCGGGTTCGGGTTCATCCGATTAATGCGGATAAGCGGAGTATTGCCGATGCATTCCAAAATATTTGAGAAAACGTTCTTGCAGTTCACTTTTGCTTTCTCGGTCAGGATATAATTTAGCGACTTCTTAACCATAAAGTTCTATTATATAGCTTCTCTTTGCGTTTAAAACCAGTTTCTGCAAGACGGCGAACAAAAGACCCCTGCATTATGACTAACCAGGACCTTCAGGGCAGACTGCTCCCTCTCCTTGAAAGCGGCTATACGGTTTTGGCCGAGAGCGAGAGGTTCGTTCACCAGGTAGAGCGACAATTTCGATTGAGACGAATCGAAGGGGGCATATCAGGGTGGGAGACCCCGAAAATTTTCACTCTGAACCAATGGATGGAGAATTTTTGGACTGAGTTGTGGCCCGAGGAACTGCCGGCGTCATCCTTTTTCTTAAGATGGCACTATCTGAAAGACTGCCTGGAGGAGGCGCCCCCGCCCGAACCCCTGAGCGCCGATGTCGATCTGATTCAACTGCTGGATGAGAGCTTCGATCAGTGCTTGAGATATGCAATTGACCCGGCGGGCGGCCAGTACGCAAGCCGGCTGATCGAATGGAGGCGACAGGTCTGGCAAGCATTTGAGCAACGGCTTGCCGCGCGGGGATTGTTCCACCCTGCGAGGCTGCCTGCCAGAATAGTCCGGTGGCTGATGAGTTTGGAGCGACCGGCAAATTCCGGGAAAATGGCCTTCGTTGGCTTCGAATTTGCCGGCGAGTGGGAAAGACAGCTTCTCGAAGAGCTGCAAAAGAAATTTGGCGCGGTATTTTTCGCACTGCCTGCGGGTAACGTCCAGCCCGAACGACTGGTTTTCTCAGATCCCGAGCAGGAAATCATAGGGCTCATGGAGAGCCTGCTGATATCGGTCAAACAATACGCGCCTCATGAAATCGCCGTTGTGCTTGGCGACTCCGAATTTTACAGCCCTGCCGTTTCCGATCAGCTCCGCGACATACTTGGAGAGCCTGTCCGGGGAAACCAGGCAGCCTACAATCTTTTCCCCGACCGGAATTTGCTGGGCCAGGGGCTTTATAATGCCGCAGTCCTGCCGGTCCGTTGTGCACTGGGAGGTGAAAAAAGAAACGATCTGTTCAATTTTCTTCGCTCGCCGTACTATGGATCGTTTTCCCGGTGGAATCGCCGTCTGAGTCTTTGGGACAAGACCTGGCGTGAGAAGGACGTTCGGAGCGGAATCGACCTTCTGTTGTCACAGGTCTCGGATATCGGATATCACATATCAGGAGACAATCCGACATCGGACAGCCGACACCCGATACCCGACAGCCGACAGCCGACACCTGACATCGGACGCCAGACACCCAACACCCGTCATTTGTTGTCCGACATTCGCAACGCCATAGCTCCTTTTCTGGAGGCCGGCGTGAAAGCGGTTACAAAGTGGACGGAGACCCTGCGCCGCAGTTGGAGGGCACTGCAATTTCCGGTGCTGGCCAACGAACTGGACCGAATTGCATGGGACAACCTGGTTGAAATAATTTCCGAGTTCGAAACGGTCATTGGGGAGACCCGTCTGGACGCCCGCGAATTCCTGGAGACCCTGAGCGCAGCGGCGGGGCGCACTCGGATTCAAAAGAGCGGATTTGAAGATGCCGGAATCCAGGTGCTTAGCCGGCTCGATGCCAGGGGACTCTCTTTCCGCAAGATATTTATTCCCGGCATGATTTCCGGGTCTTTCCCTCATCCCGTGAGATCGCTTCCACTGCTGGTCTCTTCAGAGCGCTCGAAGGTGCTCGGCGGGACTATCGAAAGTCAGTTCACCTTTGCCCGGCATCTTTACATGAATTTGCTGGCCGCTGCTCCCCAAATTGTCCTCAGCCGGCCCGCGATTGCGAAAGATGGTCAGGTCTGCATCCCTTCGCCATTTTGGGCAAAGGAGAGCGAAACGAAGATCGAAGCCGTAATACCCTGGAAGCATGTGCTTCCCGCGATGCAGCGGGCGCGCTGGGTACACCAGAGTATTTCAAAGGCTGGTGCTTCGGCCCCGGTCGAAAGTGTAAGAGGCTTTTGCGAACCGGGTCCGTTCGAGTTTAAAATACAGCCGCTGCCTGCGGCCGATTCGATTTCGATCAGCCAACTGCGATCGGCGCTGCTGTGCCCGGCAGGTTATTTTTTCAGATATGTTCTTGGCCTCGAGGCGCTTGCGGAAGTCGAGCCAGGCATTGCCCCGCTTGAACGGGGAAAGACCGTACATGCTATCCTGGCTCTTTTCGTTTCACGCGCAATGGAAAAACACTCGGAATCCCGCTTGGACTTCGAAGATCTGGCAGGTCTTTTGAAAAAAACCATAGCCGATGTTATCGGGCCCCGATGGTCTGACACCGTTTGGCAAGTCGAGTGCGAGCGGCTGACGGGAAAGCCCGGCTTCCCCGGCCTTTTGCAGAAGTGGCTCGATGCCGAATCGGAAAAGATGCTTGCCGGCTGGTCATGGATGGCGGTCGAGAGGCCATTCGAAGGCATGGAAATAGAGGGCTGCAAAACTCGCCTGAGCGGACGGCTCGACAGGATCGATTCACACCCCGAACGAGGCCTTATCTGCTGGGATTACAAAACGGGCAGGCTCCCACGCAAGGCCGAGGTGATCGATGAGCATAATCAGCCGCAGCTCCCGGCATATCTGCTTGCGCTGTCGAGGGGAAACGTCACCGGCAAGGCAAAAACCGCGGGTAACTGCGGGGCGGGCTTTATCGAACTTAGCTCACCGGCAAACATGAAACACCACATCGTCTTCAACCCGGTCGAGGAACACGGCGCCTTTCTCGAAGACTGGGAAAAAGAAGTTTGCGCCGCGCTGAATTCCATCTTTGCCGGAGACCTGTCGCCACGCTGGCTCAAGGAAGGCAGGCCCTGTGAAGAGCATTGCGAATTCAAAGGCGTTTGCGGGTCCGCCCAACAAGCCCTTTAAGGCATATAGGTCCTGTAAGTCGTGCAGGTTCTATGCAACCTATCCCAAAGAAGGAGGCCCAAATGAACGGAATGCTCGCTTTTGCCTTTTTCACCGCAGCTGTTTTACTTATGGCGATCCCCATGCAGGCGGAGGCTGCGATGGAGCTTTCATCTCCCGCCTTCAAGGACGAGGGCGCCATACCGAGCCTGTACGCGCGACCTGCCGCCGGGGGGCGCAACGTTTCCCTTCCTTTGAAATGGACCGGCGCTCCTGAAGGGACCAGGTCATTCGCGCTCTCCATCGTGGACCAGCACCCGGTTGCGAGAAAGTGGGTGCATTGGATGGTGCTAAATATCCCCGCAGAAGTGTCCTCACTCAATGAGGGCGCTTCCGGCAGGAACATGCCGGCAGGAGCGATTGAGATCGGCAATTCGTTTGGCACGGTTGGATACGGCGGACCACAGCCTCCGAAGGGTACGGGTGTGCACCGGTATGTTGTAACCATCTACGCCCTGAAAGACGCCAGGCTTAACCTTAAAATAGATGCAACTCTGGCTGACTTTCAGGACGCAATAAAGGCAAAGACGCTCGGGCAGGCTTCAATCACCGGTCTTTTTGAGCAATAGAATTTCAGCTAGAGCAACTTCTCAATCGAACTCAACAGCTTGTCCCAGCTCAAAGGTTTGGCCAGCATCAGGTCCACGCCTCGGCTGGCGAGGTCGGCGTCTTCATATTGCGCACCCCACCCGGTTATCATCACCACCGGCAATTTGGGATTTTTTTCCTTGGCGCGCCGCGCTATTTCCCAGCCGCTTATCACCGGCATCCCGAGGTCGGTCAAAACCAGATCGAAATCGCTCGAATCTATAAGCTCAAGCGCCTTTTCGCCGTCAGTCACCGCCACGACCCGGTGCCCCTTGAAGCGCAGCATATCCCTAAGCAGGTTCAGTATTTCAGGATCATCTTCGACCAGCAGCAAGCGATATACATTTGTTTCTTCGCCTGCCTTCATAACAATATGCGCTCTCGCTGCCTCAGCCTTCGGGAGCTTGATGATAAAGGTGGTGCCTTTGCCCGGCTTGCTGTTT
>DASPQK010000112.1:0-8215 GCA_035624985.1 Syntrophobacteraceae bacterium
TAGATGACATCCAAGTGCTGCCCGGCTGGAAAACCCCCATTGCAGCGCATTTCACCGAACCCGGCGTCGCCGCTGTATATGAATACGATTTTGGCGACTGTTGGTTACATGACGTGCTGCTCGAAGCGATCCTATTGAAGGAACAGGGCGTTAAATATCCGCGATGCATCGACGGCAAACGCGCTTGTCCACCGGAAGACTGTGGAGGAGTGCCGGGTTATCATCGCGTTCTTGAAATCCTCGGCAATCCCGATCATGATGAATATCAGGAAACCATTGACTGGGTCAAAGGTCAGACGAGAGGCGGCCGCACGTACCAACCTGATAAGTTCAATCCGGAAAAGGTGCATTTCGATAATCCGAAAAAACGATGGAAAATCGCTTTTTCGAGGCGATGAGCCAAAAAACGCCAGTACCCGGCAAAGGACGATCCCGGCGGCTTTATCGGAGTTGCCTATCCCACGTGGGGTAAGGATGCCGACTGCAATCGGTGGATCGGAAAAGTGATCAATGATGGGTGACCGGTGAGCGGAAGAAGCTCTTTGTCAGTCCCACTGTTCACCATTGACGAGGTTTCCTTAATCGGGGGATAAATCTGCTTGACATTTATGAATAGACCGGTCTATTCTATTTCTGCGGCGCTTCTATCAGGTGAGGCGGAATGGCCAGGCAAAACGTGAAGCTCAGGTTGATAGAGAAAGGGGCGGAGATAATCTATATCCGCGGCTTCAATAATACCGGCATTAACGATATCCTTAGGGCCGCCGGAGTTCCAAAGGGGTCCTTTTACCATTATTTCAAGGACAAGGAAGACTACGGCGTTCAACTCGTCGGCCATTTTCTCATCCGGTTCGTGGCGGCTGCCGACGCCTGTCTGTCTCAACCGGCCTCTTCCTGGGTAGGGGCGCTCAGAGGTTTTTTCAACGATTTCCTTTGTTTTTTCCAATCAAACGACTTCAAGGGCGGCTGCCCCATCGCCAATTTTTCCCTGGAAATGAGCGACCTGAACGAAAGCATCAGGAAAAAGCTGGAGGAAGCCTTCGAAACAATGAGCGGCAAGGTCTCGCTTTTCCTGGAAAAAGCTAAGGATAACGGTGAATTGCCTGACGATCTCGACATCGCGACATCCGCCAGTTTCATCCTCAATAGCTGGGAGGGCGCGCTCCTGCGGACAAAGGTGTCCAAGAACAGCGGCCCCTTGAAGTTGTTCGAAAGATTTACGTTTGACAAACTGTTAAACAAAACCTAGGAGGGAAAGCAGCATGAACTGGTCCTTTATCGTTTCGGGTATTCTGGCGGTTTTTTGCACTGTCGGTCACTTTATCATGGGTGGAAAACTTTTCCTAAAACCAATGATGGAAGCGTCCTTCGACGACGTGCCCAAAAAGGTGATGCATTGTGTATTCCACTTTATTTCGGTCGATTTCATCCTGGCCACCCTCGTATTGCTCTCCGCAGGATTTGGAATCTCGCTGGGGCTAAACCTGCGCCCCCTTATCGTGTTCGTCGCCATCCATTTTGCCCTTTACGCAATAGTGCAGGTCCTCATGGTGAGATCGTCGGGGATCGAAGGGGGACTAAAGAAGATATTCCAGTGGTCCCTCTTTAGCCTGGTAGCCCTGTTCGCCTTTATCGGGGTACTGTAGAGGGGCGGTTTGCAGGCAGAGTCTTTTTCGAACATGAGGCAATAAACATTCAATAAACATCGTCGGACAAGTTTTTCCTCACTCGCACTCCAAATCTTCGAAAGAGTGTCATCTAACGTCAGCACGTTGTGAAACCCAGCGACAGCGAGCTCCAGGCCCCGCTTTGCACGCTCCCGGGCTTTGACCTCTTCAAAATCCGGCTCGTCCCGAGCGCCGGTCTTCCATATGGAATAGAGATCGGCCTGGACCGCCGGCAGGTCCGATCTTCTGTTAAGATACTCCACGACCTCGTAGATATGGTTTACGGGACCCGCCACAGGCGCCGTGAACAGTCATCGCGCGAAGCGCGGGAGTGAACAGTAAACGGCAGGATAATTTTGATACTATCGCTTCATTTTGTTCTTGACAATACTTCTTTTTGCGAAGTATAATATTTGCCGAGTTTGAGCGGATTTTTCAACTCCCGCGCTCTGCGCGGGTCCACCGCTCGCTCGCGAAGCGACCACGCTGGTTGGGTTTCTTTTAAAACCGAAACTTGATGCCTGTTCGGCCCCTGGCTGCCGGCCGTTCACCTGAATCTCGCCTCTATTTACAGGTGACACCCCCGGCAAAACCTGTAAGTGGTGCTGCGGCGGCGGCAGGGCCGCTCTGCATTGCCGCAGTCGAACGCAGCGGTGAATCCGTCGGCGGCGACACGCCGCCGCGTGGCCGGCCGCCGTCAGCGCCAAGGCCTCGGCCTCACACGCCCGCGCGTGCGGCCGATTCCGCGCTTCGCGGAACCGGGGGATGCAGGGGAATCATTCCCCTGCGCTTTTCTTCCAGCTTTGACAGCAACTTTCTATAAAACAGCCGCAGATGGAGGTCGGCTCAAGGAAAAGCGAATTTCGAACCGCAGAATGTAGAACGTCCACCCGGAGTAACGACTGGTTTACTTCGACATTGGAAATTCTACATTCTACATTCTACATTCGTTTCACCCGATCTTCCCGCTGTTCCCCGCTGTTATTTCACAAAATAAAGGCCGAAAAGACTAATTAAATCAACTTGTTGGGAGGTTGAGAGAGTAAATTCCCCTGTATTTACAGCGGATGCAGCGAGAACCTGTCCCCCTCCATCCACCTCGCTCCGCTCTTCGATCCGTGTCCGGGGCCAGGGAAGTTGCCTCCTCACTGATCACTCCCGCCCCTCGCGGCGTTCGCTGTTCACCCTTCACTTCCCACCCTTCACCGTTCAGGGCCCTTCTTGGCCCCCGCGCCGTGCGGGATCGCGGACTTCAATGAGGCGCCGCGGGCTCAGGGTAAGAATTTCCGCTCCGGACTCGGTTATAAGGATCGTATCCTCCAACTTCAGTGTGTATCCGTCGGGTTCCATCAGGTGAAGTTCGAGAGCCAATGTCATGCCCGGCGAAAGCACAACGTCGCTGTGTGCGGAAAGAAGCGGCGGCTCATTGATCTCAAGTCCGACGCCGTGTCCAATGAAATGCGCCCTGGAACCGTTGTCGAACATCATGAATGAATCTTTCAGGCCGATTCTTCCGGCTTCGGCGTAAGCATCATCGTGCAAGTCCTTAATTGCGGCGCCGGGCAGCATGTTCCGTATGGCGTGGTCTGAAACTTGCCTCAGCTTTTCGTACAGGTCCACTGCGCCCGAAGGTGCTTTGCCGGCCGCATAGATACGGCTCTGGTCGGCGTGGTAGCCCTCGATGCAGGTCGGGATATCGATCAGGACCAAGTCGGAAGGCTTGATTATTCTCCGGGAGGGTCCCGTGGGCACTGCACTGCTGAGCCCCAAACCCGCCAGAGTAAAAAGCGTTCCGCTCGTATGGCGAAGATTGGGACCTGATGCCAGCGGGCCGCGGCTCATCACAAAATCGGAGGTGCGGAGGAAAAAACAGCCTTCGTGTCCGGCGGTCCGCTGTGCGTTCTCGGTTGCGGCTGCCAGTTCAAGTTCGCTGATGCCGGGGCGCAATACGGACGTTGCCGCCAGGTGCCCTGAGTGAATGACCGAGCAGGCTTTCCTTGTGCTTTCGATTTCGCCCCCATCCTTGATCATTCGCTGGCTCAGAATGAGCGGCGAGACATCGACGAGTTTTCTGCCCTTCAACGCTTTGTTCAGCGCTCTGGCGTGGGGAATGGTAAGCAAATCGAGCTCCGTCCCTATTGGTTTTCCGGAAAAACCGGGACCGGGAAACATTCTCCGGATGATTCTTTCCGGATTTCCTTCGGCTGCGACCTGCCCCTTATCGAGCCATGTTTCCCTCACAGCGATCTCAAAGCCTCTTCGGGCAAACAGCATGTACTCATCCGGACATACGACCAGGTAGGAAGGCTGGGCGGTATTCGTGTAGTAGAAGACATCCCGTGAATGGAACAGAATCGCTCCTTCGAGTCCGGCATTTCGGAGAGTTTGTTGTAGAAAACGAAGTCTTTCGCTTTTAGACATCGTTTTTTCCTCCTTGATCCATTAGAAAAACCCGTTTAATCGGCAAGCCGTCCAAAATGTCGATCGTCTGCTCAAGTGTCAGGAACTGACGTGGCCTTAGGCTCACAAAAGAGGGGACGTAGATGCGGAGGCTCGTTTCAGGAAGATGGCAGTCAAATACGTCCTTTTTGAACAGGCAGATGCGGCGCCGCAGCTTACAGCCCCGGAAATGGAGACGGCAAATTCCGTACTTCTCTCCCCATGTGATGTGACAAAGCGAGGTGGCATCGGTTTTGGCCGGCATCATTCCCCCCTTGAATGGATAAAAATCCAGGGGACCCTGCTGCCAATTCTTGCGAAGCATCCCTAACCTTTTATAAGGTGCGGCCTCCTGACCAAGGATGTCCAACATAAAATTATTGTAAACGTTTTCCCGTCAAAGCGAAATGAAAACAAGCCGAGTTTGACCGATTAAGGGGCAATCGCCTAATGCGGGCAGGCCGACCTACCGGGCTCATAACCTCGCCTTCCCTGACGATGTCACCGGGCAGGCCGACCGTGGCAAATCCGGGAAAGCCGGAAGCAAGGTCTACTTCGACTTCGACGAGAATGGCGTCGAGGCCGAGAAGAGAGCATAAGTTTTGGCGATCATGGAGAGCGGCCTTTTGAAAAGGGGGACCAGATCGAAACGGGAGCATTATTGACATAAAAGCAAAAGGGTGTCAATGACAGAGAAAATGATAAAATAAGCGATCGCAATTGTCCCTGCTTAAGGCACTCTCTAACGGCGACTGAGCAATGACCACTACATTGATGCGCGGTGGTATAGCGGGCTCGTCATTCCGGCAGGTTTTTAAGCCGGAATCCATGCTTTTGGCTTTTTCCGAAAAGATGATACCATCCGTCGTACTGAAACCGGAGGTGGCTGAAGCATTCCCGAACGAGGAGGCAGTGAATAGCGCTCTCCGGTCATTAATAGATATTGCGCAGAAGACCACACGATTCAGGAAGCACTCAACGGGTGACACCACAATGGAATCAGATGCTTGATAACAGGGAAACGATGTTAACGTATCTTTGAAGGAGGCGGAATATGCCACTGTCAGTGAGACTTGACTCCGAGACCGAGAAGAAGCTCGAAGAGGTCGCGCTTAATCTGGACAGATCAAAGGACTGGGTCGTAAAGGAAGCCATCCGCCACTATGTGGAAGAATTAGCCGATTACGAGATGGCTCTGAAACGTCTGGCAGACCCTGATGCCAAACTGATCGACCATGAGGAGGCAAAGCGTGCCCTCGGCTTGGTCGATTAAATGGGACAGCCGGGCTTTAAAAGATGTAGCCGAAGTCCCAAAGGACGACCGCAGGCGGATCGTTGACGCGATCGAAGAGTTATGCACCGACCCACTCAGAGGCTGGCCGCTTAAAGGCCGCTGGAGGGGACTCAGGCGGATAAGAGTCGGTCCGTACAGAGTTATTTATGCTTTGCGCAGGACCGAACTTACGGTCCGTGTGTTACGCATAGGCCCCAGAAGGGAGATTTATCGCTAATCGGCTACTCGAAGAATTATCCGGGGCCTTTTTAGCCAAGAGCCCTTGACCCCCTGGACGGGGCCTTAGCCTGCCCTTAAGAAATCTCGTGCTTTCCTAAAGTGCTAATTTTAGGTCCGAAAATGGCCTTCTAAGCTCATAGAAGGGCGATATTTTGCATGTGGATCTTTAGTGGTCGTGGTATTAGCGCGGTCCGACCCACCCCGCAAAGCCACCCCGCAAAGACCCACCCCGACAAGAATATTCATTCAAGTTATTGTACAATCATCCGAACTCCAGTTTGGGGTAAGTTTCTGCAAACGACTGAAACGATCCCGAAGGGGTTGGAAATCGGGCTGGCATCCGACCTCCATGTCCCGATTTCTCACCCCTGCACAAAAGGATTCGGATCGAGACTTGCTAGACGGCTTCATCAATCATGTCCTGGGCCGCGGCAAGATCGTCCGAAGAGAATACCTTGTCGATGTCCAGCATGATGATGAACTGATTGTCCCGTTTTCCCATGCCTTTTATGAACTTCGTTTTCAACCGGGTCCCGATGCGCGGAGGCGGTTCGATCTGGTCGGGATCGAGGTCCATGACCTCCTGCACCGAATCTGCCAGAGCGCCTAAAATGTTCGTTTCCCCGTCGATTTCGATCTCCACGATAATGATGCAGGTGTTTACCGTCTTCTCCGTCCGGTCCATGCCGAATTTCAAGCGCATATCCACTACCGGGACCACGCTTCCCCGGAGGTTGATAACCCCCAGCATGAAATCGGGTGTCTCGGGCACTTTCGTCACATCGGTGAAGTCCAGGACTTCACGGACCTTCGAAATATCCAGCGCAAACACCTCCTCTTCAAGCTTGAAGGTCAGGTATTGGCTTGTCTCCGTTATTGAGGTTACGCTCATTTCATCTCCTTTCTAATATTTTACGAAATCCTCGTCAGCCATCTGGCCGTCTCCCTTAAAGCCCTTCGTCAGGTCCAGCGCTAGGCCGCCATCTATCGGACCTCCGGCGGCTTTGGGCACAGGCATAACCTTCTTCACGGTTGCGGACTTTCTGCCTTTTTCGGCCATCTTCGAAATACCGTGGCTCGAATGTGCAGCCTGGACCTTCATGCCTGTTTTATCCGGGAGGCGGTCCGCAGACAAAGTGGCCCTGGACAGGGAGCTGCCGCCGTCGATCTTGAAAAAGGCAATCGTGTTCTGCAGTTGTTCAGCCTGGCTGAGCAACTCATTAGAGGTGGAAGCCATTTCTTCGGATGCCGCTGCATTCTGCTGCACCACCTGATCCAACTGTTGAATGGCCCTGTTGATCTGGCCCGCACCTGAAGATTGCTCGTTGCTGGCGGCTGTGATCTCCTGCACGAGGTCTGCGGTCCGCTGGATGTCCGGCACGATTTTCGCCAGCATCTCCCCCGCCTTCTCCGCTATCTGAACGCTGGTGGCCGAGAGCTTGTTGATCTCTCCTGCCGCCGTCTGGCTGCGTTCGGCTAGCTTGCGCACCTCGGAAGCAACCACGGCAAACCCCTTGCCGTGCTCTCCCGCCCGCGCGGCTTCAATAGCGGCGTTCAGGGCGAGCAGGTTGGTCTGGCGCGCGATCTCTTCGATAATGGAAATCTTTCCGGCAATCTCCTTCATGGCGCCTACTGTCGCAGCCACCGCCTTGCCGCTCTCGCTTCCGTCTTGAGCTGCTTTGATCGCTATTTTTTCGGTCTGCTGCGCGTTGTCCGAATTCTGCTTGATGTTGGCCGCCATCTGCTCCATGGACGACGACACCTCTTCCACGGATGCCGACTGCTCGGTCGCTCCCTGCGACAACTGCTCGGAACTGCTGCTCAGTTCCTGGCTTCCCGTCATGACCTGCTGCGCCACCGACTGGATGTTGGAAACAACTTCCGTCAGGCCCGTGATCATGGCCGCCATTGCCTTCATGAGTTTGTCCTCTCCGGAGCGTTCCTTGACCTTCACCGTGAGGTTTCCGGAAGCAATTTCTTCCGCTGTTGCGGTAACCTCCTCCATGGCGTCGATGAGCATATGGATGTTATTCTTGATGGTGTTGTACTGGCCCTTGTACTCGATGGCGATCCTGGGCGGGATGATTCCCCTGGAAACCTTCTCCACGTAGTCGGCCGTAACCATCAGGGGATTGACGATGTTTGTGATCGTGTCGTTTACCCCTGATACCAGTTTGCTCCAGCTGCCTACAAACAGACCGGCATCGGCCCTTTTGTCCAGATCGCCGTTTGCTGCCGCCTGAATGATCTTGTCGGTTTCCGCCAGCAATTGGTTCATCGTTTTGACCATGGCGTTCAGGTTGTTCTTGATTTCGTTGAAATCCCCTTTGTAAACGTCTGTTATGGCGGGAGGAATTATGCCCTTGCTAATCTGGTCCACATAGTTGGCGGCCACTTTCAATGGGCCGACGACAGCATCCATAGTAGCGTTGACTCCCTCAACTATGCTGCGATAACCCCCGTGGTGCTTGCCAGCATCTGCGCGTTTGCCCAGTTCGCCTTCAACGGCGGCATTCGACAGCATTGTTGCATCATCGATCAGCAGATTGATATTATGCATGCACTTGATGATCGCCGGAACGAGAACGTCCTGCTC
>DASPQK010000113.1:0-12440 GCA_035624985.1 Syntrophobacteraceae bacterium
AGGCAAGTACTGGATACACTTCGGGGGCCGGCTTTCTGTCGTCCGTTATAGCCGGCAATGGCGCCCGCTTATAGTTCACCTTGTATGTTTTTCTTTTGCGCGCATTTCAGAAGTTGTTTTTTTCAAGGATAGGAGAGATAATGAAGACCTGCCTGGCTCCCTATTAACAACGGCGTGAATGGATTGTCAACTCCGGGTAAAGATTAGCTGGTTGCCGGAGGGACAGGAATTCTTCCACCGCATTCGACTCCAGCCATACCGGGCAATCAGCCCGGACTTTCAATTCATTCAGAACCCCGGCTACAATGGCAACCAGGTCCGGCCGAAGTATACGGCCTGCGTTTGAGGCGACTTACTATAGCAAGCGTCAAAAGAAAGTTGACACGATCTTACGGCCCGTGGGATGTTTCTCTCTGTTTTCCGGCATCCGACCCCCGACTAGATACACTTCAGGGGCCGGCTTTCTGTCGTCCGTTATAAAACGGCTTGGCTGAGAGATACTCTTTATATAGTCTCTCTATAGAATGACACCTTATTCTGAAGCTGTTTGGAGATCGATAGTTTGGGGTTTTCATGAAAAGGTGTTGCTTCATCTCACTTTGGGTCTTTCTCATGGCGGTGGCCGTCTTCGCTGCTATCTCTGGAGCTCGCCTCGTAAACGGTCACGGCTTAACCCTCTCCGGGGGCGCAGATTCTAATGGGGATGGAAGTCAGGACTTTCTCCGGAGAAATCAGGCAATCGGGGACATGGCAGTCTGGGATATGCGCGGGAGCACCCTGCTTTCCACACAAAAGCTTGAGACAGCCCCCGATTCCGCCTGGGATGTAGTAGGGATCGGAGATTTCAACGGAGATGGAAGCCCTGACATTCTCCTGAGGAACAAGTCAACCGGCGATGTGCGGATATGGTATTTGAATGGGCCGGTGGTCATTGGGCAGGACTCCCTCGCCAATATGGGCGGCGACTGGAATATCGTTGGGGTTGGAGATTTCAACGGTGATGGAAACCCGGACATCGTTTGGAGAAATTCGGCTACCGGAGAGACCGTTGTCTGGTATATGAGAGGAATTGTCAATATTGGCGCGGAAACACTGGAGACACTTCCTCCTCCCTGGAACATCATAGAAGTAAGCGATTTTGACCGCGACGGGTCACCTGACATTCTTTGGAAAAATTCCGTAACCGGAGAGGTCGTGGTCTGGTACATGCGGGGCCTGAAGCATGTCGATCCCGGCGCTCTTGCCGCCTGCGCGCCCCCTCTGGATACAGCGGGAGCCTGCGGTCTCAACGGCGATATCAATCCCGGTATAGTACCTGCTCGTGTCGCAACACCCTCCGATTTTTGCCCGCATTTTACGGCGGGCCTGCCTTTTAATACCGTAACTTCAAGTCAGTGCATTCGAGCCCCGCCGGTTATTCTGCTTTACTGCCGATCTGGAAATCCAATTTAGCGACGCACCTCCTCTTACTTAAGAGGTGTATCATGCGGCCCAGCAATAGAATTATCCGGTGGGGCGCGGCCTTGGCTCCCGCCGCCCTGGTTCTTTCAACCTGCCTGTATTTCGCGGGGTATTTGCACAATCAGCCCAAGTCGGGGCAGCCTAAAGAGGCCGCCGCTTCCGGTAAGACCCGGGCAGGAGGAGACGATAATTCTCAAAAGAGCGTAGAACTCAATGAGGAGCAGCTCAAGTCGGTCAAGGTAGAGCCGGTGGGCCGGCGGACTTTCCTGATTCAGCGTGAGGCGGTCGGCAGTATCGACTTCAACCAGGACATGACGGTCCAGGTCTTTTCGCCTTATCAGGGCAAAATCGTCGATCTGTTTGCAAACTTGGGCGATGAGGTTGCCAAAGGCCGGAAGCTTTATACGATAGACAGCCCGGACCTCGGTCAGGCTGAATCGACCCTGATTACTACAGCCGGGGTGCTCGAACTGACCACGAAAACCTTGGAGCGAGCCAAAAAACTTTATGAGACGCAGGGAATCTCCCAAAAGGAGCTCGAGCAGGCGATCTCCGACCAGCAAAGCGCGGAGGGCGCATTGAAGGCCGCCCGCAACGCAGTGCGCCTGTTCGGCAAAACCGACGCAGAGATTGATCAAATTGTCGGCAGACGCAAAGTCGACTCGACCATGGTCGTGCCCAGCCCGATAACCGGGCGGATAACGGCCCGCAACGCTGCGCCCGGACTGCTGGTGCAACCTGGATCTGCGCCGGCCCCTTATTCGGTTGCCGACGTATCGACCATGTGGATGCTGGCATACGTTATGGAAAGCGACAGTCCCCTCTTCCACGAAGGGCAGGAAGTCAACGTCAAGGTAATGGCCTATCCAGACAAGGTGTTCGACGGGAAGGTTTCAAGGATAGGGGCGGCTATTGACCCGGCCACCCACCGGCTTCTTGTTCGCTCGGAAATCCGCGATCCGAAACACGAACTGCGGCCGGGCATGTTCGCAACTTTTATTATCCGCACAGGCAATTCGATATGCTCTGCCGCGGTCCCCGTCGACGCCGTAGTTCGTGAGGGTGACGGCACGATGACGGTTTGGGTCACATCGGACCGCAAAACCTTCTCACAGAGGACTGTGAAGCTCGGCTTGCAGCAGGAAGGATATCACCAGATCGTCGACGGCCTGCAGCCAGGGGAGCTGACAGCTGCCGAAGGGGCTCTTTACCTGAGCAATACGCTGAAAAATGCGTCGCGCTGACAAGCGTAAGTTGAAGTTGAAGTAAACAATAGGTCAAATATGACATATACGACATATTAGGTTTTCAACATGCTCAAGACAGTGCTTGCTTTCGTACTTACCCGCCGCACCATTGTCCTGATGTGTCTGCTCGTTTTAGCCTGCGGGGGGTTTTTGGCTTTTTCCAAGCTAAATATCGAGGCATACCCGAACCCGGCGCCCGTGATCCTTGAAATCACCGCCCAGTACCCCGGACAGTCCGCTGAAGAGATGGAGCGCTATTACACGATTCCGATGGAGGTGGGGCTTGCGGCTACGCCAGGGGTCGAAAACATCCGCTCGACCTCGTTCTATGGGCTTTCATTCGTCCGCGTCACTTTCAAATACGGCGTCGACTACTACTTCGCTTATACCCAGGCGGCGCTCAGCCTTCAACAAAGAGTAAACCTTCCAAACGGCGTCAGCCCCACCATACAGGGGTCGAGCCTTGTGGGGGAAATCTTTCGATACCGGGTGGTCGGACCGCCCAACATCGGGCTGACCAATCTGCGCACCGTCCAGGACTGGATCATGCAGCGCAGGTTACTCTCGGTCCCCGGTGTTGTGCAGGTCAACACCTGGGGTGGTACGACCAAAGAGTTTGAAGTCGAGGCCGATCTCAGCAAGCTCGAGGGCTACAGCATTACCATACCCCAGTTGGTGAGCGCCATCGGCAACGCCAATATCAATGTGGGCGGGCGAACCATCAACATCGGCCAGCAATCGGTAAATATCCGCGGCGTCGGCCTGGTTGACGATGGAGGGGCCACCGATTTGACTCAAGGTTGGAAGGTCGATGACATTGAAAACATCGTTCTCACTCAGTTGAACGGCGTCCCGGTGCTTGTAAAAGACATCGCAAAGGTGTTCGTCGGCAACGTGCCGAGGTTGGGCAAGTGCGGCCACGACAAGGAAGACGATGTGGTTGCGGCCATCGTGGTCATGAATCGAACGATGCACACGAACGACGTTTTAGCCAGGGTCAAGGCGGAGGTCGAAAAAATTAATAAGGACGGGACCTTGCCTCCCGGTGTCAAAGCAGTTCCCTTCTATGACCGAGGCTGGCTTGTCTCCATAACCACCCACACCGTCCTGCACAACCTGATCTTTGGGTTCCTGCTGGTTTTTCTGATCCAGTGGATTTTTCTGGGCAATCTGCGCAGCGCTCTCATCGTGGGCGCAAACATTCCGGTGGCTCTGTTTTTCAGCGTAATACTCATGGTGCTCCAGGGACAGGATGCAAACCTGCTGTCCGTGGGCGCCGTGGATTTCGGCATCATCGTGGATTCAGCGGTGATCCTGGTTGAAAACATATTCAGAAATTCTCAGGCCAAACTGGAAGAAAAAAAGCGGCTTCTCGAAGATCTTTCCGAAGGGCGATTTGGAAGCGATCCGACAGGCACGGGTCGTGTCTGGACGGATCGCCTGCGCATGATCTATATCAGCGCACTCCAGGTGGATAAAGCAGTATATTTCTCCACCCTGGTAACGGTGGCGGCATTCATGCCGCTGTTCACCATGCAGGGCGTCGAAGGCCAGATTTTCGGTCCTATGGCGAGGACTTACGCGTATGCCCTGGCAGGAGCGCTGCTTGCAACTTTTACGATCACTCCCGTGCTCGCCTCCCTGTTGCTCCCCGAACATGTTGAGGAAGCTGAGACGGTTTTGGTGAGGGCGCTGCGTTCAGCTTACACGCCCGTCCTGCGCCGGGCGATTGCAAACCGGAAGGCAACTGCCGCTGTCGGAATCGCATTTCTGGCTGCAACAGGGTTTCTGCTTTCCCGGCTCGGGACAGAGTTTTTGCCCCACCTTGAGGAAGGAAATCTCTGGATCAGGGCATCGATGCCGCCTACCATATCGCTTGAAGCCGCCATGCCGGCGGTAACGAAGATGCGAGAGATCCTTCTGAGCCACCCGGAAGTAATTACGGTGGTTTCTCAACACGGAAGGCCGGACGACGGCAGTGATGCGGCCGGGTTCTACAATGCCGAGTTCTTCGCGCCTCTTAAGCCGTTCGATCGGTGGCCCCGCGGTCTAACCAAAGAAAAACTGATAGAAGACCTGCAAACTGAGTTCGAAAAGCATTTCCCAGGCGTCGATTTCAATTTTTCGCAGTATATCCAGGACAACATCGAAGAGGCGCTTTCGGGAGTCAAAGGCGCCAATTCGGTCAAGATTATCGGTCCGGACCTGTCAACCCTGGAGCGGCTCGCCACCCAGGTTCATCACGAGATGACCCAAGTCAGGGGCATAGAGGACCTGGGTATCTTCCGGGTTCTCGGCCAGCCGAATCTGAATATCACGGTGGACCGGACCAAAACGGCCCGCTATGGACTCAATGCGGGCGATGTTAACACGGTGATTCAAACGGCCATGAACGGCAATGTAGCGTCCACGGTGCTTGAGGGTGACCGCCAGTTCAATCTCACCGTTCGACTCGCCCCTAAATATCGCGATAACATAGAGGCTGTGCGAAATATCAAAGTCGGCTACCAGACTTCTTCGGGAGCCACCGCCTATGTTCCGCTGAGCGAACTTGCAAGCATATCTCTGGATACCGGCGCATCCTATATCTATCACGAGAGGAATCAGCGCTATATTCCGATAAAGTTCAGCGTTCGAGGCCGGGACCTTGGCGGCGCTGTGGAAGAGGCGCAGAAGCGTACTGCGCAAAACGTGAGGCTTCCCGGCGGATATCGGGTCGAGTGGGCCGGCGAGTTCGGAGAACTCCAGGAGGCGATCAGACGCCTTGAATTCATTGTACCTTTCACTTTAGCCCTCATTATGGTGATTCTTTACAGCCTTTTCAATTCTTTCAGGGATAGTCTGATCGTGCTTGCCGGGATACCTTTTTCGATAGCCGGCGGCGTGATATCGCTTTTTGTAAGCGGCCTTGATTTCAGCATTTCCGCGGCCATCGGTTTCGTATCACTTTTCGGCGTTTCAGTCATGAACAACATCCTGATTCTCACCTACTACAATTATACTCGGTCGACCCAGCCCGGCATGAGCAGCAGTGAAGCCATGTTCCATGCTGCCGAACAACGGATGCGTCCCATGCTCATGACGGCTTTGTCCGCCTGCATCGGCCTTCTACCCGCTGCTGTTTCCACCGGCATCGGAAGCCAGGTGCAACGTCCCCTGGCATCCGTAATAGTTGGGGGAATGCTGATCGGTCCGGTCATGTTGCTCGTGGTTGTGCCGGCGCTGCGGATGTTGTTTTTGAGTAAGTCGGAACAATAATCAAATAGGGCAAATACCGCGTACAGGACCTACAGCCGGGGGCATTCGAATATGTCGAAAGAATGTTTCGGCTGCATTGCGCTCTTGTCGCTCCTGGGCCTTGTTTCGGGCTGCTTCGTCGGACCCGGTTTCCATCGCCTCGATGCGCCGGCGGCCGCATGTTGTGCCGCTCGGCCGCTCACTGCTGCGGCCTCGTCGCCCAACGTGCCTGGCGGCGAGGAATAACGCTTCGTAAGGGGGATAGAGATCCCGTAACAGTGGTGGACACTGTTCGAGTCGCCTCCTCCGTGCATCTCAAGCGAAAACCCATTAATACGCGGTTCGGGTGTTCCGTATATTGGAACTTGACTTGAAGCATATAGAACGGTTTTGCTTGACTATATAAATTTTTGTGTAAATATCAAAAACGATCTCCAATGTGCAGGAAAGATCTCACGTGGAAGAGACACTGTCAAAAATCTACCCGGGCAAAGCAAGCACCTCCAAAGTGACATCGCTGGAAAAAGCCCTTTCAATCCTGGAGCTGGCGATTGGGGAGGGGCGGAATCTGGCCGTTACGGAGATCAGCCGCAAACTTGGGATGGGTAAAGGCACAGTTCATCGAATCCTCAGCACTCTCAAGGCACGGAAGTTTGTCCATCAGGATCAAAGTACGAAACTGTATGGCCTTGGCGTGCGGACGTTGGAAATCGGAATGGTTCCCAAAAGGGACAAATACCTTCGCAATGTCATGGCCCCCTTTCTCATGGACCTCCATGAACAGTGCAAGGAAACGGTTAACGCGGCCGTGTGGGAGTATAACGAGATTCGCTACATCTACCGTTTGGAATCCGAAGAGATGCTTCGAATCTCAACGTCGGCCGGCGCGCGGTTTCCGGGTTACTGCGCCGCAACGGGCAAGATCTTTCTCTCATATATGAGCAATGAAGACATCCGGCAGATCTACGGCCGAAATAACACGCTCAAGAAAAGAACCGAAAATTCTATCGCTTCCATAGACGCACTGATCCAGGAAATCGAAAAGGTCAGGTGCAACCAGGTGGCCTTCGACGATGAGGAAACCCTGGTGGGAGTCTACTGTGTTGCCGCACCTGTACTAAGTCCAAACGGAGAGTGCGTGGCGGCCATCAGTATTTCTGCGCCGAAAAATCGGGCCGTCGGCGAAATGTTTGCAGAATGGGTATCGGAAACGGCCCGGAACATCTCAAGTTATTTTCGCGAGTCTAAAGATAGAGGCAATTCGTAGTGCTGGAGTGATTGGAATGGTGGGCATTAAGTTTCACGGGAGAGGAGGCCAGGGCGTTGTTGTCGCTTCAAAGATTCTGGCCAACGCCTACTTTAAACAGGGGCTCTACGTTCAGGCGTTTCCGTTTTTCGGAATGGAACGAAAAGGGGCGGCTGTTTCGGCGTTTGTCAGGCTGGATGTGGTTCCTATCGTCGAACGTGGAGAAATAAAGCATCCTGAAGCAGTCATCGTGTTGGATTCGTCTCTTGTTTCGAAGGTAAATGTGGTCGAAGGCGCCGGACCCGGGGCCCTGATTCTGGTCAATTGCAGGGTTTCTGAGAACCCGATCCCCATGCTGATGGATGGCGCCTTTCGATTAGCCGGCGTGGACGCCGTTAAAATAGCGCTTCAATATGGGTTGGGCTCGAAGACCGCCCCTGTGATCAATACCGCTATGATAGGCGCTTTTGCCAGGTTATCCGGCGATCTGGCTCTTTCAAATCTTCTGGAAGCCATTGAGACAGGTGTGCCGGTAGACCCCAAGGGAAACGTGGCTGCTGCCGAGGCGGCGTATCGGGCGGTATTCAGAATATCGGGAGACATCGGTGGAGTCTGAGAAAAAAATCCTCGAAAGGCTGTCAGACCTTCCGATAATGCCTTGGACCATTGGTACTATGGCCTGGAACCAGACCGGCGACTGGCGGTATTTAACCCCGGTTATCGCGGACAAGGTGGCGCCGTGCGCTCAGAGCTGTCCGGCTGGCGTTCCAATCACCGGTTATCTCAATGCAATTAGAAATGGGCGCGCTCAAAATGGTCTCGCGCTGCTGCTGGCCCACAACCCCTTGCCCGGTCTGACTGGACGCTTGTGCTATCACCCCTGCCAGGCAAAATGTGTTCGCAGGAAAATCGACAGGGCCATATCCATCCGGCAAATCGAGCGGTTTTTGGCGGACTTGAGCGGAAATGTGAAGATCGAAAAAGATATTAAGACAAACAGGAAAGTTGCGGTAATCGGTTCCGGTCCCCTGGGGTTGTCCTGTGCGTTTTATCTGGGCTGCAGGGGGTGCCGTGTAGTTGTCCTGGATCCGGGAGACCGGGCTGGGGGAGCACTGGTCGATCTTCCACCGGAAAAAGTCAGCCCTGAGCTGCTGGAGAATGAAATCGCACGTCTGGTGCATCTTGCCGAAATAAGGCTGGAGACCGGCATTTCGATAGATTTTGCCGCACTTGGTGAAGGGATCTCGGAGGCTGACTTTGTAATACTGGATCCGACCGGTGTTTCAGCAGAAAAATTGGGGTTGGCCGCCGGTGCAACGGCGTTCGATCCATTCGCCGACATCCCTGTGGACGGCCATGTCCTTGCGGTAAAACTACCGGGAAATCTGCAACAGTTCAAAGCGTCCATGATTGCCCATTATATAGGCGCCGGCTATCTGACGGCCCGTAAGGTTCTGGATCGGCTTGTCGTTTTCTCGGGGCAACCGGGCCTCACGGCGCCCAACCCGCACATGCGCCGCCAGCCGGTAAATACGGAAGACATCAAGCTTGAGTATTTCCTGTCGTCGGATCGGCGCGAGCCGGCGAAAAGCAAAGAGGGAAAATGGGAGTGGGAGCGGGTGCTTGAGGAGGCAAAGTGCTGCCTATCATGCGGTAGCTGCAATCTCTGCTTGCAGTGTGTCGCCTTTTGTCCGGATGCCAGCATCCTGCTGGATGAGGACGAAACCGCTGTCGCAGTCGACCTTGACCACTGCAAGGGCTGCGGCATCTGTGCCTATGAATGTCCAAGGGGGGTAATTACGATGGAGGCCGTAAGTTCATGAAAAAAGTAATGACGGGAAACGAAGCTGCTGGAATCGCCGCGAAACTGGCCCGCGTTCAAGTGGTTTCGGCCTACCCGATTACCCCTCAGACGACCATCGTTGAGAATCTGTCCGATATGATCGGTCGCAAGGAACTGAGGGCAAGATACATGCCGATGGAATCGGAACATTCGGCCATGGCCGGTGTTATCGGGGCTTCCCTGGCAGGCGCCAGGGCGTTTACGGCAACCTCCTCTCATGGTTTGGTTTACATGCATGAAATGCTCCACTATGCCGCCGGGGCGCGGGTCCCGGTCGTTATGGTCAACTGCAATCGTGCCCTGTCACCCCCGTGGAATCTTTACTGCGACCACACCGATTCACTGGCGCAGCGAGACACCGGCTGGTGCCAATACTATTGTGCAGATGCCCAGGAAGTGCTTGACGCGATCCTGATCGCATACAGTGTCGCTGAACAGGCACTGCTGCCTGTTATGATCAATATGGACGCATTCTATTTGACACATACTTCCGAGCTTGTGGATGTGCCGAACCAGGAGGCGGTGGATACTTTCCTTCCTCCTTATACGCCTTCTAACAAGGTCGACGTGGACGATCCCAAAACCTTCGGCAATGTCTGCGGAGCAGACCTGTTTGCTTCCATCAAATACAGACGACATTGGCACACGCTCTTGTTGGAAAAGCTTTGGGACAGCACGGCTATAAAGTTTGCCGATCACTTTAACCGTCTGCATCCAACGGTGGAAGCATATCGAACTGAAGATGCCGATGTGTGCGTTGTCGGAATCGGCACTGCGGGGGGAGCCATGCGGCTGGCGGTCGACCGGCTCAGAAAAGAAGGCTTAAATGCCGGCAGCCTGCGTCTGGCCATGATGCGGCCGTTCCCCCGCGTGAGGTTTGAAAAAGCGATATCGACCGTCCGACATCTGATCGTTATTGATCGGGATGTGTCTTTCGGCGCTGAGGGTATTCTAGCCCAGGAGATGAAAGCATTCCTGTTTGATCGTCACGCAGACGTAAAGTTCACAGGTTTTATTGCAGGCGTCGGCGGAAAGGATATTTCCGCCGAAACGACAGCGGGCCTTGTGCGGCAGGCACTTTTTGGAAACGGAACCGCAGTCGAAGCGGGGACTTCGTTTTGGACGGATGTGCTGCTGTGAACGAACATGCCCCTCATAACAGAGAACTGTTTACCCCGGGTCACCTTGGATGTCCGGGCTGCGGGGCGACCCTGGGCATGCGCCAGGTCCTGTCCGCCCTGGGGGAAGATACAATTCTGGTGATGCCCGCCGGATGCTGGTCCACGCTGATAGGTATCTATCCCTACAGCTGTTTGACCGTGCCGGTAGTCTCGGTCGCCTTTGCATCCACGGCAGCCGTGGCGTCCGGTATAAAGGCCGGTTTGAGCGTTCAGGGCAACGACCATACGTCCGTTGTCGCCTGGGCGGGTGACGGCGGCACCTTCGATATCGGTCTGCAAGCCCTTTCCGGCGCGGCGGAACGAAACAACGATATTCTTTTTATCTGCTACGACAATGAAGCTTACATGAATACGGGTGTTCAACGCAGCTCTGCAACGCCGGCTGGAGCCTGGACCAGCACCACGCCCGATTCGGCGCTGAAGGACCAGAGAAAAAAAAACATTGTGGAGATTCTCGCGGCCCACGGGATTCCCTATGCCGCCACCGTCAATATAGGCGCACCGGAGGACCTGGAGTGCAAACTCAAGAAAGCCAAAGATATCAGGGGGCCGCGATTCATCCATTTGTTTGCTCCTTGCCCGACGGGCTGGGGGTATGCGTCCGAATTGACTGTTGAGATTGCCAGACTGGCCGTCAAAAGCCGCGTATTTCCGCTCTTTGAAGTGTTCGACGGCCAAACATGGCAGTTAAGCCCCATGACCGACAAAATAGGTGTGGACGCGTATCTGAAATATCAGCGTCGGTTCCGAAGAATGTCGGCCGAACAATGCGCGCACTTTCAAATGCAGGTGGACGAAGATTGGCGGCGCCTGCTGGATAGATGCCAGGCCAAAAGCTCTTTGGCCCATACTTAGGGTGTACTTACGCGATGAGTCGGGAAGACCGGGAATATTTTCCCGGGTGCGTGCAGAGTCCATAGAAGGAGGAAGGGGCCATGTCACAAAATACCGTAGGTGTGAGTGTGCCGCTGGTCAGCGGCGAAGCTGCTGAAGCGAGAGCTTACGCAAGAGTTACCTGGCGTTTGATGCCCGTTTTGTTCATCAGCTACATCGTCGCCTACCTCGATCGTGTAAACGTCGGCTTCGCCAAGCTCCAGATGATGCAGGATTTAGGGCTGTCCGACGCAGTTTACGGGCTCGGTGCAGGGATCTTTTTCATTGGCTACTTTATCTTCGAAGTGCCGAGCAATATCATTCTTCACCGCGTCGGCGCCCGCACGTGGATTGCCCGCATAATGGTCTTCTGGGGGATTGTCTCTGCCTCAACCATGTTTGTAAGCACCGCCAGGGGGTTCTATATTGTGCGCTTCCTGCTGGGCGTTGCCGAAGCAGGCTTCTTTCCCGGCATCATCCTCTACCTTACATATTGGTACCCTTCGTACTGGCGTGGAAGGATGGTTGCATTGCTCATAGCCGCCAATCCGGTCTCCGGCGTTATTGGCGGGCCGGCTTCCGGATGGATAATGCATTCGCTGGCCGGCGCGCACGGATGGGCCGGATGGCAGTGGTTGTTTGTGTTGGAAGCCCTTCCGGCGGTTATCATTGGCATATTCGTGTTCTTCTATCTTGATGACGGAATTCGCGGCGCCAAGTGGTTATCCGAGGACGAGAAGCGAATCCTGGAGAGAAATATCGAGGCGGAGGCACAGGAAAAACAACGTCATTCATTGCGTGAAGCTTTCCGCAGCGGGATGGTGTGGCTGATGAGCTTCATATATTTCTGTCTCTTGACGGGGATGTATGGAGTTACATTCTGGATGCCCACAATCATCAAGGCGACCGGCGTAAAGAGCGTGCTCAACGTAGGGTTGCTCACCGCCATTCCTTTTGCCGCAGGGATGGTTTGCATGATACTGATCAGCCGCAGGTCGGACCGCGTTCAGGAACGGCGCTGGCATTGTGCGGTGCCGGCGGCAATCAGTTGCATCGCCCTTATTTTCAGCGCGATCTACGGAAAAGACACTTCCGTGGCTGTCGTGCTGCTTAGTTTCGCCATGGCCGGAAGTCTCGCCGCGCTGCCGGTATTCTGGATTCTCCCGACTGCCATTCTGGGCGGCACAGCGGCAGCCGCCGGGATTGCCATAGTCAACTCCATCGGCAATTTGTCCGGATTCTTGGGAAACTACCTGGTCGGCTGGCTCACCACCCTTACGCACAGTACAAATGCCGGACTATACGTTCTGGCGACAGCCGCATTCCTGGGTGCAGCGCTGGTGATCGCTTTC
>DASPQK010000114.1:0-16537 GCA_035624985.1 Syntrophobacteraceae bacterium
AATGCCGGGAGATGGGAAAGGTAGTCATCATGACCGGCGGGGCGGACGCACCGGGAATGAACGCTGCGCTCAGCATCGCCGCAAGACATCTTCTTAACCAGGGTGTCCAGGTGGTCGGATCAAGGGACGAATTCTACGGCCTGATTCACGGCGACTTCATTGACCTAGACTGGAACGAACTTGTCGGCTGGGTAGGCCATCCAAGCTCCAATATCGGGACTGCCCGGTCGGATGTGACCATGGATGACTTCGGCCGCATTGCTGACAACATCAGGAAATTCAATATAAAGGGAATCATCGCTATTGGAGGCTGGGGCACCTACCAGCATATTGAGCAGCTTGTAAAAATGCGTGCCGGTTTCCCCGAGTTCGACGTTCCCATCATGCTTGTGCCGGCGACCATCGACAACAATCTCCCATGTACCGAACTGTGCATCGGTTCCGATACGGCTCTCAACAATATTGTCGGGGCGGTCGATAAGATCCGCCACACGGCAGGGGCCACAAGACGCGCGTTCATTGTGGAGGTAATGGGAAAAGAATGTGGATTTCTGGCGCTCATGGGCGCTCTGGCTGCGGGCGCCGAGAAGGCTTACCTGCCTGAGACCGGCATCAGCCTTGCCGAATTGAACGGCAACGTCGTGGAACTCAAAGACAGCTTCGCATGCGGAAAGCGCATGGTTATATACGTGCGCAATGAACAAGCCTCGCGTCATTATACTACAGATTTTCTGAGAAGGTTGCTCGAAGAGGAAAGCAATGGTGAATTCGAGGTGCGAAGCGCTGTGCTTGGGCATGTTCAGCGGGGCGGCTTTCCCACGGCGTTCGACAGGATACTTGCCGGAAGAATCGGCGCAGGGGCGGCAGGCGCACTCCTTAAGTCGATGAAAAGCGGTTCCAACGAAGTCCTCGTATTCGGATTGAACGAAGGCAAAATCAAATCATGTGCGTTTTCTGAAGCGCTGGAGCAAATGGATACAGTGCACGAAAGGCCCAAAGTTCAATGGTTTCTGGATCTCTATTACATGGCCCGCTCGCTGGCAAAGAGCCGGCCGTGTGGTGGGGATCGACCTGAAACGGCACAAACTATATAAGCCGCTCTAACCCTTGTTCTCATCGCTATCCCCTTGTATACTTCTCAGGATTGCCAAAAAGGCGCTCATCAAAATTGTGCGATGCGGGAACTGATGAATCCAGCTATTCTGGAAGTAAAAGACTTGGAAACATATTTCCTGACCGAAGCAGGTGTCGCGCGAGCGGTCGATTCGGTCAGCTTTAAGATGTCCGAGGGACGTGTGCTCGGGATCGTAGGCGAGTCCGGATGCGGCAAGAGCGTGTGTGCTCTTTCAATTCTGCGCCTTGTCCCTTCTCCCGGGATAGTTGCCGGTGGTGAGATCTGGTGGCGGGGCAAAAATCTGCTCTCGATTCCCGAAAAGGAAATGGAAACGATACGTGGAAATGAAATCTCGATGATTTTCCAGGAGCCCATGACCTCCCTTAACCCTGTCTTCCGGATCGAAGAGCAGATCGCTGAAGTCCTGTTGCGCCACAAACACATCCGGAGAAAAGAGGCCCGCCTTGCAGTAATCGAGCTTCTGCGGCGGGTGGGTATCCCATCGCCCGAAATCAGAATGAGGGACTATCCGCATCAAATGAGCGGCGGCATGCGACAGCGCGTCGTGATAGCAATGGCGATAGCCTGCAGTCCTCGCCTCATTGTTGCGGACGAACCCACCACTGCTCTCGATGTGACCATCCAGGCGCAGATACTGTCGCTTCTCGACAATTTGCGGCAAACACAGGGAATGGCGATTTTACTTATCACCCATGACCTTGGCGTAATAGCCGAGATGACTGAGGAAGTCCTTGTAATGTACACCGGACGGGTTGTAGAACATGCGGGCGTAAGAGAGCTTTTCGAGAATCCGCTCCATCCTTATACACAGGGACTCCTGCGTTCGATACCCGCCCGCATGATAGGCAAGCAAAAAAGCAGGCTGGAACCAATACCGGGGGTCGTTCCCAGTCTGCTTGCGCTCCCGCCCGGATGTAAATTCAACACCAGGTGCCCATGGTCCTTTGACCGCTGCTTCCGGGTGGAACCTGAGTTGACGCCGACCTCCGGGGGACACTCGGTGCGCTGTTGGCTCTATGATAGTGAGTAGTGAGCAGCGAGCAGAGAATACAGAAGCCCCTGTTCTTTTCTGTTCGCTGATTACTCCTCACCGTTCGCTGAATTTTGGAGGACTGTGCTTGCTTCAAAAATCGGAGCTTGTAAGAATTAGCGCCCTCAAGAAATACTATCCCGTAACCCGGGGTCTTTTTCGCCGTCAGATCGGCACTGTTAAAGCTGTGGACGGAGTTGACCTGGATATAGCAAGGGGTGAGACTCTGGGGCTTGTGGGAGAGAGCGGATGTGGGAAGTCCACCCTTGGCAGGGTGGTTCTGGGCCTTGAACCTCCAACGGAAGGCAGGATTTTATTCGAAGGACAGGACATTTCCTCGACAAGCGGCGAAAATCTGCATCGGCTCAGAAGGCGCATGCAGATTATATTCCAGGACCCCTACTCCTCGCTTAATCCAAGGCAAACAGTTGGGCGTATCATAGGGGAAGGGCTGGTCATTCACAAAATAGGGACCACGGAGGAGCAAAAAAAAATTGTGCGCCAAATAATGGAAGTGGTCGGCCTTCGTCCCGAGCACATCAACCGCTACCCGCATGAGTTCAGCGGCGGTCAGCGCCAAAGGATTGGAATAGCCAGGGCCCTGGCGCTTCATCCCGAACTGGTCATCTGCGACGAGCCGCTTTCAGCCCTGGACGTTTCCATACAGGCTCAGGTGATCAATCTCCTAAAGGATTTGCAGCAGGATTTCAACCTCACCTACCTTTTTATCTCCCATGACCTTTCGGTCGTGCGCCATATCAGTGACCGGGTTGCGGTCATGTACTTGGGGCAGATCGTCGAACTGGCCGACTCCGTCGAATTGTTCGGCAACCCCAGCCATCCTTATACACGGGCGCTGCTTGACGCCATCCCACTGCTGGACCCCGACCGCCCAAAAAAACAGCGGAGCCAGACAACGGAATCGTCGGAAAGAATGCTTCCGGAATTTTGCGCCTTTCAACCTCGCTGTCCTCAGTCCGAACCTGGTTGTGAAAAGGCGTCCCCAAAACTCCAGGAGATATCCCCCGGCCACTGGGTAAAGTGCCTGCTTTACGATCCGGTTTCCTCATCTCCGGTAAGCTCTTAAAGGAGAAATGAATGAACTTTAAGATAATCGATGCTCACGCACATTGCGGCCGTTTCGACTCTTTCCCTCCCCAGGACCTTCCTGAATACCTTTCCTATATCCGTGGCAGCGGTATTGAAGGGGCGGTGATGTTCTCTCCTGTAATAGAAATCTACGACAGGTACGATCCGCATTTCAGGGATACGGAAGAATGGAGGCGGAGAAGGGCCCTGTCAAACGAGTATCTCCTTTCACTTTCCCGCGGGGGAAATCTTGAGACCTCCGAATTTGAAGTATACCCATATTTTTTCATCTGGAACGACTTCGCCGTAGAGCAGCTCAATCAAGCGCACAAAGGGATAAAATGGCATAGACACCCCGGCGAGCCGGTCTACAATTATGAAGATCCCAGGTGTGCGGCGGCAATCCGGGAAATCCGTAAATGCAACATGCCGGTATGCCTTGAGGAAGAATTTGAAAATACGCTCTATTTCATTGAGAAACTGGCGCCTGGAGTAAAAGTGGTAATTCCCCATTGCGGAATGCTCAACGGTGGTTATGATCTTTTCCGCCGCAACGGCATATGGGAAATGTCAAACATTTATGCGGATACCGCCCTTGCTCCTGTTGGCGACATCAAAGACTATATCTCCCGGTATGGATATGAAAGGTTGATGTTCGGGTCTGATTTTCCTTTCGGGGACCCCCCTTCCGAGTTGCATAAGATACTGCGTCTAAACCTCGCCGTAGAACAGGAAGAGGCGATTATCGGCCTCAATGTCGCCAGGTTGATCGGGGAAAGCAACCCATTCGCAAATAAGAAGACTCTTTGAATGCGTTTGAAGTGCTCTATTTTTAAAGTTAAGCACAAATTATGCTGAATATAACATTGAGAAAAGAGTCGTAATGGTTTTCATCGGCAAGAAAGTCTTGTAAAATGACACCCATCCGATTATCTCGCTCGACAGTGTCAAGTTGGGGTCCGATTTTGAAATGGCGGGCAAATATGACGTGATAGTCATCGGGGCGGGGCATGCGGGCTGTGAGGCTGCACTTGCCGCCGCGCGTCTGGGTTGCAAAACCCTGGCTATGTCGATTTACCTTGATACAGTCGCGCATATGCCCTGTTCGCCGTCAATAGGCGGAATCGGCAAGGGCCATCTGGTGCGGGAAATAGACGCGCTGGGGGGTGAGATGGCCAGGATTTCAGACCGCACCGCCATCCAATTCCGTTTGCTCAACACAAAAAAGGGGCCTGCCGTTCGAGGCACACGGACTCAGAACGACAAAGTGCGCTATCGAACTGCTATGAAGCATGTCTTGGAGCTTCAGCCAAATCTCGAATTGAAGCAATGCATGATAGAGTCTCTGCTTGTCGAGGATGGAAAGATATCGGGAATAATCGACCAGTTTGGAGTTTTCTACGAGTCGGCGGCCGTTGTTGTTGCAACAGGCACCTTTCTGCACGGCCTGATCCACATTGGAAAGAACCGGATTCCATCGGGAAGGGCCGGCGAGTTTCCGTCCATCGCGCTTGCCGAGCAATTGCAGGATCTCGGATTCGCATTTGGCAGAATGAAAACGGGGACGCCTGCGCGAATCCTCCGGCGAAGCATAGATTTCAGCTGTTTTCGCGAACAGCACGGCGATCCGCAAGCGAGGCCTTTTTCCTTATTCACGGAAAATCTTTCTCTCCCCCAGGTCCCCTGTTACATCGGGCGTACCGCTCAAGGCACCCATGATCTGATCCGCCGCCATATACATCTTTCTCCCCTTTATAACGGCGCCATCCGGGGAGTTTCGGCGCGCTACTGCCCATCTCTGGAAGACAAGGTGATGAAGTTTCCCCAGAAGGATTTCCATCAGATAATTTTGGAGCCTGAGGGTTTGGATACCGAGGAGATGTATGTCAGCGGCACTGGCAATTCGCTCCCGGTGGAAATTCAGCTCAGTCTGATTCATTCGATACCGGGGCTGGAATATGCCGAGATAATGAGACCCGCCTATGCAATCGAGTATGACTTCATTGAGCCCACACAACTCTATCCCACGCTTGAGACAAAGCTGGTGGAGGGTCTTTTCCTGGCCGGTCAGATAAACGGAACTTCCGGCTATGAAGAAGCCGCTGCTCAGGGAATGTGGGCAGGTTTGAACGCCGCCCTGAAGCTCCAGAAAAGGCCGCCGTTTATCATGGACCGCTCGGAAGCCTACATTGCCGTAATGATTGATGATCTGGTCACCAAGGGTACCAACGAGCCCTATAGAATTTTCACTTCCCGCTCCGAGCACCGCCTTTTGCTGCGGGAAGACAACGCCGATTTGCGGCTTCTGGGGAAGGGATACGAGCTTGGACTTCATGGTTATTCAGTCTACAGGGATCTCTTGGATCGGCGTGAGGCTGTGGGCGCCGAATTGGCAAGACTTCGCAAAACTTTTGTGCGACCCTCTTCCCGGGTAAACGAAATGCTTGCTAAAAGTGGCTCTAATCCGCTCGATGAACAGGTCTCGCTCGAAAAGCTGCTCAAAAGGCCCGAGCTTGCCTACTCCGATTTGGAGGCCCTTTGCGGGACCGATTCGACGCTTCCGGGCAGAATTAAGGAACAGGTCGAAATCGAGTGCAAATACGAAGGCTACCTGCGGCGGCAGGAAGCCGAGGTGAACAGATTCAAGCAGATGGAACAGATCCGGATTCCGCCGGATTTCCCTTACGATCGAGTGCCGGGTTTATCTAATGAGGTCAGGCAGAAGCTGGAGGTAGTGAGGCCGATTTCCATTGGACAGGCGTCACGTATACCTGGAATGACTCCGGCAGCCATTTCTATTTTGCTCGTTTTTCTCAAGCGTTTTAGGCAGTTGCCGTCTAAAGCGGAAACCGCTGCTTAGGGATATACGTTATTAGGAGATTTTGCTTGCTTAATTTGTGATTTACATATAATAACAGTTAGGGTCGAGTCGATCTATCGGTAAGCCTGATCCCTGCTCCACAACCAAAAGGGGGAAAGAGATCATGGAGGGGAAAAACGACAAGGACTTCATTGCGACCCTGAGAGAGCGTGGCCTTCAGGTAACCTATCAGCGGTTGGCCATCTATCAGGCCCTGTATTTCACCCGTGAACATCCAAGCGCTGAAGTTATTTATCAGCAGGTCAAAAAGCGCTTCCCGATGATTTCTCTGGGCACTGTCTACAAGACGCTCGAAAGATTCTACGAAGTCGGCCTCATTCAGAAAGTGAGTCCGATGACCGAAGTTGCCCGTTACGATGCCATAACCGATCCCCACCACCACATGGTCTGCGTTGAATGTCAATCTATTCATGACGCCAGTTTAGCCGAGGAGCCGGCAATAAAGGTTTCCGAGCAGGACGGGTTCCGGATAATGAGGCAGCAGGTGGTTGTTCATGGATATTGCCCGGCGTGTAAGGGCGATACTGATTGCGAGTCTTAGGGTTTTCTCAGGCGCCGACCCCTGTGAGAAAAGGGCCTGCTATCCTGCGTTTAGTGAGAAGAACGATTTGGTTCGTGTCCTTGCGGCGGACAATGGACTCTGCCTGTTTCGAGTCCGCCCGTTTGGTCCCCACAGCAGGTTGCGCCCAAAAAGGAGAATTAATCGCCAATTTGTACCCGCTGGGCGCAACCTGAACTGGTGTCAATGTGTTTGGTAGGATCCTCCCCCGTTAGTGGCTCGAACGTGTTTTCCTGCTGCTTTCGAATCACCCGGCATTGCGGGGACGGGGAAAACCCCTGGTTGGTCGGCTCCTGCCGCTTTGTGTTTCTGAGCACCAGCGGCGTCCGGCGCATCCAAAGAATCTTTGGCTTCCCTTTCCCGCAGCATCTCACCTCCGGCGGTTTCTGTTCCCGCCTCGTCCGAGCTGCCTTCAAGCAGGTTCATCAAACGGTTTACGAAGCCAAGCATTTGCTCTGCCTGTTCTTTCAGCTGAGTTGAAGCGCTTGCTGCATTCTTGGCGTTCGCAGCATTTTCCTGGGCAACTTTGTCAATACCTTCAACCGCCTGAGCGATCTGTTGGACGCCCAGCGCCTGTTCCTGCGATGCCGAGGAAATCTCCCTGACCAGGTCGCCGGCTTTGGAAACGCTTGAGGCGACTTCCTGGAATTCACCGCTCATGCTTTTCACCAGGTCGTTGCCGGTCTGTATCATAGTGACATTGCCCTCGATCAGTGCGGCGGTATTCTTTGCGGCTTCAGCTGCACGCATCGCGAGGTTTCTCACCTCATCGGCCACAACTGCGAACCCGGCGCCCGCCTCTCCGGCGCGGGCCGCCTCCACTGCGGCGTTCAGGGCCAGGAGGTTGGTTTGGAAGGCAATTTCATCGATGGTTCTTATGATCTTTTGAGTCTTGTCGCTGGCGCTCGAAATCTCATGCATGAATTCCATCAGCCGGTTCATCGACCCCTCGGCCTTCGAAGTGATTTCTCCAACGTGGTGCATCAGCTTATCGGCCTCAGCGGCATTTCCGGAGTTATGACCCGTCATTGTAGACATTTCTTCGAGAAAGGCCGATGTCTGCTCGATTGCAGCCGCCTGGCCGGCAGCTCCCTCGGACATTTGTCCGCTGATGGCCGCTACCGCTCCGGAAGCCTCCCATGCGCTTTCCGTGGCTTCGTTCAGACCCGAGATCACGCCTTGTATCGGGCGGCTGACGACCCTGGAGACGATCAGGATGAGAAGCAGAACAACTCCCAGGCTGCAGCAGAGTCCTATTAAGATATTCTTGTTGCATATGTCGCTGTATGCCTCAATCACGCTGTTGCTGTTCCGCTCGACGAGCAGTCCGCCAAGGACTGAACGATTGGACCCGTGGCAATGGTGGCAGCGCTTCTCATTTTGGAGCGGACGCAGCAAGCTCAAGAAGTGAATCCCGTCCCGTTGGTCGTGAAACCCGGACTGGGGCCTCTCTCCGGTTGTCAGCATGTTGTCGATCCCCTTGGCAAGGTCCGGCGATTTGATAGTGTCGGTTAACAGGGAATTAGTCCTGTCATGTTCCGAAGTGTAAGTGATGCGCGTGTCGAACCCAAAAACGTAGACCTTGACATTGTTGCTGTTCTTTTCGAATTCCGCCATCTGCCGCATGATGGTTTCGCCGTCTCCGATCGCCATCGGGTAGAGGATGCTGTTGTAAATCGCATCTGTCAGAATACTTGTCGAGGCCTCACGTTGTTCACTCATTGATTTTTGCTGGTAGTAAACATTTAACCCGATGATCGTTGCAAGCCCGACCATAAGGAGAACGGCGACCCCAACGACGATTTTTACCTGCAGGTTCATTTTGATTGACTTCATCAGTGAGCGCCTCCGTAAACCAGGGGTTTATATTTGAATGCGCCGACACGTTCTGCGTTGTGGCAGCACTCGCAGTCTTTTGTGGTGAGTTTCCCTTTGATGTCTTTAGGATCGCCTGTTTCTGCGTGAATGCCGCCCGGGCCGTGGCAAACCTCGCACCCTGCATCCTTTAGGTGGGGAGTTTCATTCTCGGATCTAAAACCTCCCTCCTTGCCGTACCCGGTGGTGTGGCATTCGAAACATTTCTTCAGTTCAGTTTCACTCAGCCCCTTTCTCAGGCGTAAGATGCTCTGGAACGAATGGGCCTTCTTATTGAACTGTTTGAAGGTCGCGTACTCGTTTGCGTGGCATTCCTTGCAGCCTTCCGACCCTACATATTTGGCCTGCTCGGCGCATCGTGCCCAAATGGCAAACAGGAAAAACAAAGTGAAAAAGAAACCTGTGAAGAGGATCGTTTTGAAATTGTTCATGGCGCCGCCTCGATTGAAAAGTCAGTGCAAAATAGAGACCATGCTTATTCGACAGCGTTGCCTCTGCCATTTAAGAAAAGCCAACCACCATAAATCGTGAAACCTCAATATCTTATTTTTTGAAACCACGAACTTTATTTCGGACGGTTGAAAATATTTCTTTAAAATTTTTTGATGAAAAGTGACCTTTGACTTTAATCCCCGTCCTTCTTATTTTCAAAATCCAAACCAACAAATCTGCGGCCGGAATTCGGTGCGGCCGTCCTCTTTGATCCATAACTTTCTCAAACCAGGGAGCGAAGAAATGTCGAAGACGGAAAAGGACCTTATGGATGCCTTTGCAGGAGAATCTCAGGCAAACCGAAAGTACCTGGCCTATTGTCAGAGGGCCGAAGATGAGTTTCTGCATGGGGTGGCAAAGCTCTTTCGGGCCATCGCCGAGGCTGAAACAATACATGCCATAAAGCACCTGCGCACAGCAGGCAAGGTAAAGAGCACCAAGGAAAACCTGGTGGACGCCCTCGCCGGTGAAACACATGAATTCAAGGTCATGTATCCGGAAATGATAGCTCATGCCAAAGAAGAGGGGGAAAAGTCCGCCGAAGTCAGCTTTGACTATGCCAACAAGGTGGAAGCCTACCACGCGCAACTCTACAAACAAGCGCTCGCCGACCCCGATAAATTCCCGGTGCAGGATTATTACATCTGTAAGGTTTGCGGTTACACCGCAGCTAAAGAAATACCTGACGTATGCCCCGTGTGCGGCGCAAATACGAAGGCGTTTTTCAAGGTTTGATATTATAGATTAAGGGATTTAGGAATTGAGGGGTCTGGGAATTTGTTTTTTGATCCCGAATCCCTCACTTACCAATTGCTCAATTCATTTTTGCGCCCGGTATGCCTTCGAGGCCGCGCGCTTTTCGAACCGCCCTCAGGATCGCCTGCTGTGCAGCTATTACTGCCAGTGCGCCGATAAGGCTCAGTTCTACACCCTCCAGGCTCCCGCAGCTCAAGGCGAAAAGGGCGTCCCCATCGTATTGGGTGTGCACGGGATAAATTGCCCTGGCAAGCCCGTCGTGGGCCATCTGGGCTATCTTGGTCAACTGTACCTTGTTTAGCAGAGCGTTAGTCGCAATCGCACCCACAACGGTGCTTCCACCGGCCGAGAAGCTTCCCAAAAAGCCGGTCATTTTCCTGAGCTCAGGGGCGGTGTCAGCCAAATCGCTGCTCTCGGGGCTCTTTCTTGCCCCGGCGACTTTAAGGCCCGTATCGGGATCGAATATTTCTCCAAATGAGTTCACAACTATCAACGCCCCAACTTTTAGCCCTGCCGCCCCGTGGATCAAACTGCTTCCAACCCCTCCTTTCATGCAGCGGTCGAACCCAAAGAGCTTTCCGACCGTCGCTCCTGTGCCCGCGCCCGTGCTGCCTTCTTCAACGGGACCCGCCGATGCGATTCGACATGCCTTAAGGGCCAGTTCTGAGTCGGGATACACCCCGGTTCTATTGACCCCAAGGTCAAAGATGATCGCCCCGGCGACGATGGGCACCACTCCGTGACCGGTCTCAAAACCTGCATTGCGTTCCTTCAGGTATCTTCTAACCCCGTCAGCGGCGCTCATCCCGAAGGCGCTTCCTCCCGCAAAGAACATTCCGTTCACTTTATCGACAAGATTGAGAGGGTTCAATGTGTCGGCCCCGTAAGTACCGGGTGCGCCTCCTCTTATGTCGACACCGGCCGCTGCTCCCCGGTCGGGCAAAATAACCGTGCAGCCGCTCGGAGCTCCCTCAAGTTTGGCGTGGCCTACCCGTAACCCTTTTATGGCGGTAATGGTGTCGTTTTTCATTGTGAGGTCCCCCGATAGTGTTGAAGGAGGTGCCGGTAGATTTCTTTGCCTATTTCCATGCCGGTTTCAATGATCTCGGGGCCGAACTGCCGGCCGGTGTTGGTCCTGAAGGTTTCGATGATGCGAACGGTGCCCGTCATTCCCCAGGGAAATCTTTCGATTATTTGCCGCAGGCTTAGGGCCTGGTGATCCATAATGTGCCAGAGCGTGTGCGTAAATGTGTCGGCTCCCCACCGGAACTTGTCGGCATCGTAGAGACAGTCGCTGATAAGCTGAACCCATTGGCGGCCTGTGGCCGAGGAAGCCGTGAATGCCTCATGATTTCTTATGGCGTTGCTTATGCAGGCAATTTCGTTCTTGCTGAGCGCAAAGGCGCCGAGAATGCTTTCCGCTCTCTCGGCTCCGCGCTGAGCGTGCCGTTTTTGCTCATCTCGACATATATCGTGCAGCACCCCCGCATAGATTCCGTTCACCATGAGCCGTTCAACGGCAAGCGGCTTCATCCTGTCCCTGGAGGTCTCAATATGGATAAGCGCAGCACAGTCTATGCTGACATGCGCGCTGTGCAAGGCGCCGTGACCGAGCGCTTCGTTGCTGCCCGGCTCCAACATCCGTCGCAGGCGCACGACGCCGGGATGTTTATAGAAAAGCCTTCTGGCGATCGCAAGCGGCGCCCTGAAGCGCGTGTAAAATTCGGGAAGCGGATGTTTTGATGCGATCCTTTGTGCTTCACGTTGCAATTTGCAAATGACTTCGTTCACCCGTAATTCCCATCGCGATGCCGTTGACTTAAGCTCAATGCCTCTTCACAGAAGCCCGAATTTTTCAGCGATAAGCCGTCTGAAACGCGGTGTATACAGCAGTTCGAAAGTCTCCTCTTTCCCGGGAAAGAGCTTCCCAGCCCGCTCCCTGACCGCCTGAACCACCCGGCGGGCCTCCTCCGGGGACATGGCTGACTGAGCTATAAGGGCCAAAGAAAAATCGACCAGTCTCCTGAGATGTCTGATCCGTTTGTTCTCTTCCCTTATTTCAGCCTCCGAATATTGACGTATCGCTTCATTGTTTTCCATCTCCATTGCCTCTTTCTCACTTTATAAATTTCGTTCTTTTTGTAATCATGGCCTGTGAGTCCAAGCCGTCATGAATTTGGAGTTCGGGCCGCAGGAGGCGATCCGCGATTGAGATTGCCCCAAGCTCGGAAAATGATTATCAATCAAGCCTAAACGGTGAAAACTTCCAAACTTTATCAGCTTTAGAGGCAAATCGGCAAGAATTAAGAAAGGGGAATCCTATGGGACCGGTGGAAATTAAACAGGGCGTTTACTGGGTCGGGGCCCTTGACTGGAATATTCGAGACTTTCATGGTTATTCCACACCGAAAGGGACCACTTATAACGCCTACCTTGTACTGGACGAAAAAATCGCGCTTTTCGATACGGTCAAGAAGCCTTTCAAAAATGACCTCGTCGAATCCATAAGCAAACTGATCGATCCGGGGCGAATCGACTACCTGGTCGTAAATCACGTGGAGATGGATCATTCGGGCGCTGTGCCGGACATTGTGGAACTGGTTCGGCCGGAAAAGGTGATTTGCTCTCCGATGGGCAAAAAGTCCCTCATGGACCACTACGACCGTCCGGACTGGCCGTATCATGTGGTCGAGACCGGGCATACCCTCAGCCTCGGCAAAAAGACGGTCAGTTTCCTCGAAACCCGCATGCTCCATTGGCCGGACAGCATGATGTCATACATACCTCAAGACAGGCTTCTGATTTCCAGCGACGGCTTCGGACAGCACTGGGCGACCAGCCGGAGGTTCGACGACGAAGTGGATGCCTGCGAACTATTTGGTCACGCCGCCAAGTACTACGCCAACATCCTGCTGCTTTTCTCACCCCTGGTCCAAAAACTGATTGCAAAGGTTTTTGAAATGGGGATCGACATAGACATGATAGCTCCGGATCACGGCCTTATCTGGCGGAAGGACCCGGGAGGGATCATCGAAGCGTATCGGAAATGGAGCAGGCAGGAAAGCGGCAGAAAAGCTCTGGTCATCTACGATACGATGTGGCAGGCTACCGAGAAGATGGCCTGTGCAATCGCCGAAGGGTTGAAAGAAGAGGGCCTCGACTTCAAATTGCTCAGTTTGAAGCTGAATCACCGCAGCGACATTATGGCCGATGTGCTCGACTCACGGGCGCTTGTTCTGGGTTCTGCGACGATAAACAACGGTGTGATGCCCGCGATGGCCGACCTGCTTAGCTATATGAAGGGTTTGCGGCCGGCAGGCAAAGTTGGGGCTGCCTTCGGCTCCTATGGCTGGAGCGGCGAAGCCGTGAAGCTCATCTCGGAAGCCTTGCTGGAAATGAAGATCAACCTGGTTGGCGAAGGGCTCCGCGTTAAGTATTCTCCCGGCAAAGACGACCTCGACAGGTGCTTCAAACTGGGCCGGCAGGTGGCACAGGCGGCTTTGGGCCTGGAAACCGGCAGATTGCAAGCGCCGGCCATCCCTTGAGTCTGTGGACACGAAGCTCCTCTGTGCCCATCAGCCTCCAGGACAGGTTCATGTGGGAAATCCTTTTTGTTTGCTACGGAAATGCCTGCCGGAGCATAATGGCCGAGGCCCTTGCGCGCCATTTTCTGGCAGACCGCGTTCAAGCAAACTCGGCAGGACTCGCTCCGACCGGCTATATTCCGGCCTTCACCCTCCAGGTGCTGGACGAAGTGGGCATTTCGACCGACGGACTCTACTCGAAAAGTTTTTTCGCTGTGCCTCTCGCGGAGATCGATTACCTTGTAAATCTTACCCAAATTAAGGTTGAGCCGTTTATACCTCGCTACTTTTACGGAAATCTTATCTCTTGTCCTGTCAGCGACCCCTTCGGAGAGAGTATCGAATCGTACAGGGCAGCAAGAAGAAAGGTTGAACGGCTGATCAGGCAAAAGCTTCCCAAACTTATCTGGGGCGGTGAACTGTAAGCAGTGAACAGTGGAACAAAGGCTTTTCGGGCCTCTCCATGAAGAGTATTTGTCTTGTCATCGCTGTAATGATTATTTTCTTCCCGGCCGGCCTCTATTCCGCTGCCGAGACCGACTTCGACACGGTCATAAGGAACGGGCTGGTATATGACGGCGGCGGCAGCGCTCCGTTCGAGGCCGACATAGGAATTAAGGCCGACCGCATTGCGGCGGTTGGCGATCTGAGCGGGGTGTCCACCGGGACCGTCATCGACGCCAAGAGCCTTGCCGTTGCCCCGGGATTTATTAACATGCTCTCCTGGTCGACCGCTTCGCTGATAATAGATGGACGCTCGCAGAGCGAACTCCGCCAGGGGGTTACCACTGAAATCCTCGGCGAAGGCAAATCGATGGGGCCGCTCAACGAGGAAATGAAGCGCCGGATGATTTCCTCGCAGGGCGATCTCAAATTCGATGTCTGCTGGACCACTCTTTGTCAATACCTGAGCTGGCTCGAAAAGCGGGGGATATCCCCGAACGTCGCTTCCTTCGTTGGTGCAGGCACTGTCCGGGAATATGTCGTCGGAGAGGAGAATAAAAGGGCGACCCGGGCCCAACTCGATAAGATGTGCGAACTGGTAGGACTCGAGATGGAAGCAGGGGCGCTGGGCGTGGGCTCCTCGCTGGGATATGCGCCGGATATGTTTGCAACCACCGGTGAGCTTATCGCTATGTGCCGCACTGCCGCGAAGTATGGAGGCATGTATATCTCTCATGTTCGAAACGAAGGTGACCGTCTGATCGAAGCGGTTGAAGAATTCCTTCGCATAAGCCGGGAGGCCGGGGTCCCGGCGGAGATTTATCACCTTAAAGCAGGCGGTCAAAGGAACTGGCCCAAAATCGACCGGGTAATATCGATGATAGAGGAGGCCAGAAGCAAAGGCTCCCGCATAAGCGCCGACATATATCTCTACACGGCAAGTTCGAACAGGCTGTCGTCGAGGCTGCCCGCCTGGGCGCACGAAGGCGGAGACGAGGCCCTGCTCAAAAGGCTCAAGAACCCGGCGCTTCGAAAAAAGATTGCATTAGAAATGCGCCGGCGCGGTCCCATGCCCAAAACTATACTGGTCGGCTTTTCTTCCGAAAGCCTGCGCCCGTTTACCGGCAAAACCCTCGAAGAGGTCGCGCGCATTAGAGGCAAAGACGAGATCGAAGCCATGTTGGATCTCATTTCTGAAGACGACGCCCACACTCGAGTGGCCGCATTCGTAATGAGCGAAGAAAACATCAAAAAAGAGCTTCGGCAGCCATGGGTATCTTTGGGATCTGATGCCGTTTCAATCTCGGCCGAGGGTGTATTTCTAAAGCAGTCGAGCCACCCCCGTGCCTATGGAAACTTCGCAAGGCTTCTCGGAACCTATGTCCGTGATGAAAAGGTAATTTCCCTTCAGGAAGCAATCCGCCGCATAACCTCTCTTCCTGCCGAAAACCTGGGACTGGACCGCCGTGGACGGATCAAGCCGGGCTATTTTGCCGATCTGGTGGTCTTTGACCCTGAAACCATTGCCGACCGTGCAACCTATGACAACCCCCACCGGTATGCGACCGGCGTAAAACATGTTCTGGTTAACGGCGTCCGGGTGATCGAAAACGGGGAGCACACCGGGTCCAAACCGGGAACGGCGCTTTGGGGGAGGGGGAAAGTCAAGTGATGTAAACACCTTTCAAGCAGGTGCAACATATTGAGTTAAGCAACCGAGGAATTGTCTCGCCTTCTTGCCTTAATTTGGTATGTCAAGATTAGGTGGTCGGATAGATACGACGCCGAAGTAGAGACAAAAGACCATGATCACTATCGATGAGCACATTTCAATTACGGAAGATGAGCTGGTTTTCACTGCTTCTCACAGTAGCGGACCCGGAGGACAGAACGTAAATAAGGTGACCAGCAGGATAACCCTTTGGTTTGACGTGCTAAGTTCGCCGAGCCTTTCCCCGGAGCAGAAAGAGCTGGTTATGCGCCGGCTCAAAACCAGGATTGGCAAGGACGGGGTATTGCGAGTCATATCGCAGCAGACGCGCAGCCAGGCGGCCAACCGGGAATTGGCGCTGGAGCGGTTTGCGGAGTTGATCGGGGAGGCGGTGAGGGTGGCGCCTATGAGGAGGAAGACAGGAGTGAGCAGGGCGGTGAAGGAAAGGCGGCTGGAGGAGAAGAGGCAGCGGAGCTTGTTGAAGGGTGAGAGGTCGAAAAGAGTTCCTATCAAGGACAGATTAGATTAGATTTTGACTTCCCGGATTTTCTCGTAGACAAAATCCCATTCGCCGATTCCAACCGATAGAAATCCAGAAGCAGGATCAAATGCTACTGCAAATGTAAGATGAATCAAAGTGGTCTGGAAACCAGACATAACTCTTCCAAAATCATCCTCCGTGAAGCTGCTAAACGAATCTACATCGCTGTTGTCTAATACAAGGGAACAAATTTTCTCTGCTGTATCGGTTCCAAATCGGCGTAGAAATCTATCCCTAGTACTTGCTTGCATAAATTAGCGCAACATCTCAGAGGTACTCGAAACTCGTCATTCCGGCATGCTTTAAGCGGGAATCCGTGCGCCTGGGAGCAGGCGCGATCTGAGAGGTGCAAGTCCTCTCTCGGGAGATGTCCGCTCCCGATAGTCAAAGGTAACTGCGTCGCCGTGAGGCGGGGTGGAGAGCAACCCGAGACGAACATG
>DASPQK010000115.1:0-4149 GCA_035624985.1 Syntrophobacteraceae bacterium
GTTCCGTCCGGCTGCCGTTCCGCCCTGGTCCTGAGATTTCCAACGTCGCTCCCGGCGCCGGGTTCGGTAAGGCACATGGTCCCAGTCCACTCGCCTGAGAAAAGATTTTCCATGTAAAGTTTCTGAAGCTCCGGCGTCCCGAACTTCTGGAGAAGACACGCAGCCCCGTGGGTCAGCCCCGAATACATCAGGAGCGCCCAGTTGGCCGCGCCGAGCATTTCGATGCAGGCGTAGGTCAATGCAACCGGCAAGCCCTGGCCGCCCACTTCGGGCGAGTCGGACATTGCGAGCCACCCCCCTTCCCTATAGAGCCGGTAGGGTTCGTGGAACGAGTCCGGGACCTTGACCTGCCCGTTCTCGAAACGGCAGCCCTGCTCGTCCCCTTTTTTGTTCGAAGGATAGAAAGCCCGTTCGGCCAGTTTTCCAGCCTCCTCCAGGATCATATCGAATGTTTCCCGCGAAAAATCGGCGTAAAGGGGGGACTTGCACAACTCCTCAATTCGCAACTGTTCATATAGGACAAACTTCATGTCCCTCTCATCAACAAGCAGTTTCATCGATATCTCCTTTTTGCCGGCGGCTCCGGCATAATAATTTGCTCAGTTGGTCCCCCCAACCGGGCCGTCCGCTGCAAGAGAGCCGACACCCCGGCCGATACCATTCGTAAACAGGTCCATCAATGGACCTGTAAGGGAGACCAGATTATATTTCATGGCGGACATCACCCACGTTGAAACCACCTCGTCAAGGGTCCCGAAAATAAAATTGGTAACCAGCCTTACCGGAAGCTGATTTCGAAACGACCCATCACGCCGGCCGTGCTCGACGATTTCCCTGATCAAATCCAAATATTGCTGAAGTTCGCCTTTGACGCTTTCACGCATGAAACGACTGCTCTGACGCAGCTCGACCTGGAAGCAGGCAGCCAGGTCCGGTTGGCTCTGAAACCCTGCCAGGTGCATGCCTACGAGACATTCGAGGCGCGATCTGCCATCTTCCTTTTCCATGACGGCCGCGCGAAACTTCGAATTGATATCCTGCATCCTCACCTCGAAAATCGTAATCAGAAGGTCTTCCTTATTCTTGAAGTACAGGTATACCGTTCCGGGCGCGACTCCCGCTTCCCTGGCTATCTGGGAAACCTTGGCGTTAAAGAAGCCCCTGTTGGCAAATACCTTGACGGCCGAGTCGAGGATACGGAGGCGTTTGTCGTCAGTTTTGACTCGCAAGGCAAATCCCTTGAAAATGGTTCCAAAAGTCACAACAGGCCGATCGCATTTGAACGGAAGGAGCAACGGATCGTTTAGCGGCAAATGAGAAAAAGAGCGGCCACAAGAAAAAGGCACGGGAGCCGGTCGTTTGGCGTTGTACCCAAGCGGGCAGGGCGGCATCCCGATTCTATAATGAATGAACCATCATTCATTATAGAATTGAGGATATATCAGTTTTTCTCGAAGTGTCAAGAAGATTTTTAGACATTGACAGGGCCGACCCTGACTTTACTAAAGAACTCAACTTAGTCTCCGAACCGGGAACGGGGACATTCACCCATTCGTGATGCCTCGGGGATTTTTCCAGCGCGGCTTTGGCTTCGGCCTCCCCGGCCGGGATGGGACTGACGTCTGAGCGGCAAAGAGGCGCTATAAACAGGTTCACGACAACCGCACAAAGCAGTATTAAGCTGTATTTGCTGACCATAGTGACCATAGTGAATTTCCTCCTGGATATTCAAGTTTTCCGACATTCCATTCTTTAGAACTAATTTAACTCTGATTGGGCGATATGCATCCATTGCACAAACTTGATCGCAAGCAGGGATCTCTTCGCGCTTGCAGTTAACAAAGCGGCCGGCAGAGCAGGCCAGCCGTGAACGCCCCGTCTCTGGTCATGGACAGTGATCATAGACAGATCAGGAATGGAGAGCGTCGAGAATGGCGGCGGTCGGCCTGCCCGCTACGCGCTCGCACGACGCAGCGTGGTTATTTTTTTTCGGTAGGGTGCTATATAGGTCTATCTTAGGAGGCTAAGCGAGGAATTGGCATGTCGATATAACGAATTTGGCTGTTCATGCCTGATGTCCATAACGCGCAGCGTTATCCGCATTGGGCATGAGGCGTCTTGCCTGTGGGTCCACAGTGCATAAGCTTCAACGGTCTGCGGTTGCTTTGTTTCAAATGGCACGGTCAATGCATTTGATGCCCGAATAACGGATTATCTCCAGAAAGGTTCAGAACATGGAAAAGCAAAGAATTAGACCCGCTCATCCTGGTGAAATTCTGTTTGAGGAGTTCCTGAAGCCCATGGGCATTACTCAGACCAAACTCGCTCTGGTTATAAGTGTTTCGCCGCGCCGCATTAATGAGATCGTCCATGGGAAACGCAGGATTAGTGCGGATACGGCTCTTCGTCTCGGACGCTATTTTGGTACATCTCCGCAATTCTGGCTGACTCTCCAGTTAGATTACGATGTCGATATTGCGACAGACAAGCTCGGCGATAGATTGAAGAACGATATACGCGAATATGCAGTCTTGAGTTTATGAAGGGGCGCGCCAGTAAACCGGGAGGTCCAACAAAACAGGTGGGGCTGGAACAAACGCTTCTTAGCGCAATCTCAATAACGTAATGGTTCACCGAATTTCCTGAATTGCCCGCTGGATATAATCGTATATTGCCTCGATATCGTCGGCGTCAAAAGATCGGAACTCGCTGTCGCCCCGGAACCAGGTGATCTGCCTTTTGGCGTAATGCCTGGTATCGCGCTTTATCTGACAGGCCGCCTCATGGATCGAAATGGCGCCCGCAAGGTGAGCGGCCATCTGCCTGTATCCTATCGCCTGCATCGATTTAAGCTCCGCTGGGTAGCCCATGGCAAGGAGCCCTTCGACTTCATCTTTCAGGCCTGATTCGATCATCCGGTCGACCCTGCGGTTTATCCTTTTGTAGAGCGCCTCCCGCTCCCGGTTGATAAAGACCTTTATTGCGGGGAAAATCTGCACCTTGAAACCGTGCCCCTTCTGTAAAATGGATAATGGAACTCCCCCCTGATAAAAGACCTCGATCGCCCGAATAATTCGCTGCCGGTCGTTAGGGTGAATTCTTGCCGCCGATTCGGGGTCGATGCGCAAAAGATCGCAATAGAGCTGATTCAGGCCTTTAGACTTTTTATCTGCAATCAGCCTTCTTTTCACTTCGGGGTCCGAGGGAGGCCCCGGGCATAGTCCCCGGGTCAGGACTTTCATGTACAGGCCTGTGCCTCCCACGACCAAAGGGAGCTTGCCGCGTTTTTGAATATCTTCGATTACCGGGCCGGCAAAGTAGAGGTACCTTGCCGCATCGAAAGGCTCATCGGGGTCGACTACGTCTATCAGGTGGTGGGGGACAATGCGGCGTTGTTCAAGGGTTGGTTTTGCGGTCCCGATTTCCATGCGGCGGTAAACCTGCATTGAATCGGCGTTTACTATCTCGGCTGGAATACGGGCCGACAGTTCGATCGAAAGCGGGGTCTTTCCCGCTGCGGTCGGTCCGGCAAGCAGAACCAGCGGGAATTCGCCACTGTGTTCAGCTCCTTTTGAAAATTCGAAAATCTGCTCATATGTCAAGGTGTATGAAAGCGGCCGGCCGTGCGGGCATGTAAAAGGAGTTTCAATCGAATCGAGCATCTCGAGCAGGTGCCTTATTTCTTCTGTCTTAAGCCTGTGGCCTGCCCTCACCGATCCGTGGCAGGAGGCAACCCTGGCAAGGCCAAGCAGGATTTCGCCCTCATCTGCCGGACACTCCTCTTCGGCATACCGGAGATAGTCGCGCAGTATCTGTTCGGGTTTAAACTCCGATAGACTGGCCGGGACTGCATGTATGGCGAAACTGCTTCCTCCGAAATGCTCGATTTCAAATCCAAGATTGCGCAGGGTGGGGACCAGGTTATCGAGCATCGCGGCTTCTTTTGGCAAAAGGTCCACAACGGCGGGCCGGGCAAGAAGCTGGGCGGCTTTTGTCTTCTTTTTGCTCAGGCCGCTAAAGACGATCCTTTCATGAGCTGCGTGCTGGTCTATCAGAACGAGACCGTCCGGAGCTTCAAGAAGGATGAAAGAGTTTGCAAGCTGCCCGATAAGATTGAGGCTCGAATAGGCAAATGCCCCCGCATCCATC
>DASPQK010000116.1:0-9159 GCA_035624985.1 Syntrophobacteraceae bacterium
GTATGGTTCCAGTGGGCTCTTTGCCCAACCCGATCCGTTCATCCGGCATTTCGATCCCGTGATCAACGGAGTTTCGGATCATATGCACCAGCGGCTCATAGATCTCCTCGACCATGTTTCGGTCAATTTCGGTTTCCTCCCCTTTCATTGCCAGAACGACTTCTTTTCCTGACTTTTTCGAAAGGTCGCGGACCAGCCGGATCATTTTCTGGAAGGTGTTCTTAATGGGAACCATGCGCATGGACATGCTTATGCGCTGTATTTCAGCGGTAATCCTGTTGAGTTGAACGCAGTCTTTTTGGAGTTTTTGGTCCTTTATCTTTATGATGTCCGTGTTGTGCAACACCATGGACTGGGCAATGACCAGTTCTCCGACCATATCGACCAGGTTGTCCAGCTTGCGGGTGTCAATCCTGACCGATGAAGCGTTTTCAACCGTATGCCGCTGCTCGCGCAAAGCCTTCGAGACCTCTCTTGGGCTGGCCGCTCCCTCGTCAATTGCCTCCTCACCGAACTTTCTTCCTTCCAATTTGCCCTTCTCAACAATTTGATCGACTGCCTGCTCCTCGAGGACTCCATGCTCGACGAGGATCCTTCCGACTTTCCTGACCGGAATTCCGGCGCCCACCGGGGAATCGCCGGTAAAGTTTCTTACCCTTTCAAGAAAGCCTTCAACAACAGGCGATGCCTCCTGACGTCCCCCCTGGCCTCTTTCCAGTTCATCGAGCAGCCCTTTTAGAATGTCGGCAGCAGCCAGGACTATATCGATTACCGAGTCGGTTATCACCAACTTGCCGGACCTTGCCGAATCCAGCAGGTTCTCGACTTCGTGGCTCAGATGATGGATTTCGGTCAAGTTGAGAAAGCCCGCGACGCCTTTTATGCTGTGAAAGGGACGGAATACGGCGTTTATCGCCTCGGAGTCTCCGGGGTTCGTCTCAAGCCCGAGCATATTCATTTCGATGGTCGAAAGATGCTCTTTGGCTTCCTCGATAAAGTCCCTTAGAAGTTCAGGGTCCTGCATCTCAGCTGCCTGGGCCGCATTTTCTTCTTTAAAGAGGCTTTGCGGGTCATCGAGGGGCGTGGAGGAACCGGAAGCGTTAGACGAATCCGTGGACATCGAAGCAAAAAAATCCTCTTCATCATCATCGGATTCGTGCTCGACATCGTTCCAGGCAGCCCGCGCAGGATTTCCATCACCGGAATTCGAACCCGCCTGCCCGCCTTGGGGCAATGATGAAGGCGAAGTGTCGAGGGTGTTGAGCGAACCTAACAGTTTTTGAATCTCCAGCCAATCGGCGCCCGGTTCGGAGGATTCCTCCAAAATGAGGCGTTTGAAAATCACTCTAACTCTTTGGATAGTTCCAGCCATGGGTCCGGATGGGTCAATTTCACCCTCGAGATCATCGAGAAGGTTGAGGCATTCTCCGATTCCCACAAGGTCCCCAGGACCGTCAATCACTCCATTGGCGAGTTGGTCAAGTATGTTTTCCATGATTAGCGACCTGAATAAGAATCATCACAAATTGCCAAAACCGTAGGGTGCAAGGCGAACCATTGCCCTACTGCGGCACTATTTTAGCCAGTTTCTCTTCGAGGGTGGCAGCAGTGAACGGTTTCACTATGTAGTTGCTGACCCTGGCTTTTACAGCTTCCACGATGTTTTCTTTCTGCGCTTCCGCAGTGACCATCAAAAACGGAGTATCTTTGATGCCGTTGTCGCCCCGGACATGTTTAAGCAGTTCAAGGCCGGTCATTCTGGGCATGTTCCAGTCAGAGACGATCAGGTCCACTTTTGTCGTTTTGAGGACATCGACGGCCGCCGATCCATCTTCGGCTTCTATAATGTTTTCGAAAGTCAGGTCGCGCAGAATCTTTCTGAGGATGCGCCTCATAGTGACAAAATCGTCAACTATGAGCACTGTAAGGTCTTTGTAAGCCATGAGAGATACCTCCCCTCTAAATCTTTTTAACATCTTGCCTGAGCAGGCGCCGTGCACTCAGGAGCGTCTTTTCCCGAGTTCAGAAAACTCATAACAGTTCGTGGTATATCGGGCAGAGGGACCGTCTTGTCGACCCCGCCCATCCGAATGGCTTCTTTGGGCATTCCGAACACCACGCAACTCGCTTCATCCTGAGCGAGCGTGTAAGCGCCCGCCTTTTTCATCTCGAGCAAACCGGCAGCACCGTCCCTGCCCATACCGGTCATAATCACACCGAGCGCGTTCGCCCCTGCAAAGCTGGCCACTGAGAGGAACAGCACGTCAACCGAGGGACGCTGGTGAAAAACGAGCGGTCCGGTTTTGACCTCGACATAATAAGTGCCGCCAACGCGCTTGAGGGCCATATGAAAGTTGCCCGGCGCAATCAAGGCAGTCCCTGGAAGCACCGCGTCCCCGTCTTTAGCCTCGCGCACTTCGATTCGGCACAAGTCGTTCAACCTGTTGGCAAAAGTTGTCGTAAAGCGTGGGGGCATATGTTGGACAATCACGATTCCAGGGCTATCGAGGGGCATTTGCATAAGAACGCATTTGAGCGCTTCGGTCCCTCCGGTCGATGCGCCCATCGCAATAACCTTGTGAGTTGATCGCTTGAGAGCCTGACTGGGCATGTGGAGATCATTGTGAGTCTGAGCGCCTTCGCAGCCAATCCCGCAAGGCCCTGGATGGGAATGTTGGGAACCGGGTGGGCGGCCTTGGGCCTGGACCCCTGCATTCCTTGGCATCTCCATGCGCACGAGGGCTGCCGCACGGATCTTTTCAGCCAACTGCTCGCTCATATCCCCAACCGAGTAGGATCCGCCCGGCTTGGCCAGCACTTCGACTGCCCCAAGTTCCAATGCCTCCAGAGCCATTTCACTGTTGGCCGGCGTCAATGAACTTACGATGATTGAGGGAATCGGATAATATTTCATCAGCTTGCGCAAAAAGCTCAAACCGTCCATTCGGGGCATTTCGATATCCAGGGTGATCACGTCAGGTTTTAGATTTACAATCTTATCCCTGGCCACGTATGGATCGGGCGCCACACCTATGACGCAGATATCGGCGTGTTTCGATAGTTCCTGTGAGAAGATCTTTCTCACAATGGCCGAATCATCAACTATGAGTACTTTTATCTGCTTCATTTTCATCCCTGAGACAGTCAGTTCTCATGACTCCAACCCTGGACTCAAGCAGGCAAATAATTCACCGTGGCCGAGCCTGCCGGTTCACCCAGAAAAGCAAAGTCCAGCTCGGCATCACGCTGAGTGGAGTCCATACTTTCCGGGCCGATCTTCCAGACCTCGGGTATTCCCAACCGCCAGCCCGCCTCTTTTACGCGGGCGTGATATCCGCCCCCAATCATATTTGCCAGTTCCTTCAGGCTGTCTTTCATGTCGTCATCATTTACCTGGTTTTCTTCCACACCCAGGAAGTTGGCTGTTATCATTCTGGCGAATTCTTCACTCACTCGTAATGAAATGGCGGTGCATCCCGCGTGACTCAAAAGGTGGATCTCCGATCCGTAGTCAAAACACTGATCTTCCGGTCCACACTCTCCGAAGTCCACCATTGAAAAAAACATGGTCTCAAGTACATCAGAAATCACGTGTTTCAACACTTGTTCCCATTCTAAAAGCATCTGTTTCCCCCATGATGCGACTCAGCAAAGCCCTGATCTCTTCAGGCCGAAAGGGCTTGCGAATGTAACCGCTGGCGCCCAGCTTCATTAATTGATTGAGCCTTTCCTCGTTAGCTTCCGTGGTGACAAAGACCACTGGAGTATCCCCGCAGATATCCTTGTCTCTAAGGGACACGATGAACCCCATGCCGTCCATTACAGGCATATGAACGTCGGCCAGAATAAGGTCTATCCACTTGCCTTCCAAAATTTCCAAAGCCTCCCGGCCGTTTGATGCTTCAAGGCACTCTCCGAGCGAAAAACCGGAAAGTTGAAGTGTCTTCAGAATGACCTTGCGCATTGACTTCGAATCATCAACTATCAGGACGTTGTATGCCATGTGGCGCCCCTCGCGCGATGTGCCTCATCGCCGCAATCCGATGTTTGAGCGCTTTTGAGCCCCGGATACGGCGCCTCATTACTGAGGTAATCGGCACATATCAAATGTCTATCTCGGCATCGCTTCCAGCTTTCAGAATCACCCTGCCCGTATCCATCTCCAACCGCACAGTGCGATTGACTTCTCCACCTACATGTTCGGCGGCTATCGCCACGTTGTTTTTCCAAAAAATCTTGCGCATAGCCAGATAGTTCCTCTTGCCGATATTGAAAAGACCGCTTGCGTCGAGCATTTGTGCTCCCCCAGCGGTTTTTACCACAATGTTCTCTTTTTTGGCCCCCAACTGGTAGCTGCTCTTGAATAGGCGCGTAATTCCCGTGTCAGCAAACATACATGGGTTCTTCGCGGCCTTCTCCGCATCCAGAGAAGACTCCGGAAGCATGTAATGAAGCATTCCGCCGACGCATGCGACCGGGTCGAAAATTACCACAGCTATGCATGAACCCAGAGAATACGTCACCAGAAGCTCATCCGGGGAGGCGCTGACCACCATATCCGCCACTCCGACCACTCTTCTTATCTGAGACTTTCCTCTATTTGATCCCCCCGGATATTCCATCAGATCTCCTGTACAGAATAGTGATCGCAACTAGCTACGGTAAATGGCCGGCTGAACATAGCATAGCTTATGCACCAGTCCAGTGAGGCTTTCGGAGTGGCCTACGCAAAAATAACCCCCTGGGCATAGAAATGCCGCCATCCTGTTGACAAGTTCCTCCTGGGTCTTCTTGTCGAAATAAATCATTACATTTCGGCAAAAAATCAAATCAAACAGCCCTTTAAAGGGATAAAGATCCTTGAGATTGAGTCGGTAAAAAGTGACGATCCGTTTTACATTGGGAGCTATCAGGAAGTCCGGCTTCCCATTTTGGTTGCCAACCCTTTGAAAGTAAGCCTGCCGAAGCGCGGGCGGGACTTTTTGCACTTTTTCCTCCGAGTAAATCCCGCGGCATGCCACCTCCAGAACGCGAGTCGATATATCGGTCGCCAGTATCTTTAAATCCCATCTCCCGATATCGGGCAGGTGCGCCAGCACACTCATCGCCAAACTATATGGCTCTTCGCCTGTCGAGCATCCCGCGCTCCATATCCTGATCCTGAAAACGCCCTCCTTTCGCTTTTTGGCTATCAGTTCAGGCAGGGCAATCTTATCCAGAAAATCGAAATGCTGAGACTCTCGAAAAAAGTAGGTGAGGTTTGTCGAGATGGAATCCAGAAAATGGACAAATTCGCCGTGATCAGTCCCTGAGGTCAGGACCTTGAAATATTCCGCGTATGAATCAATGCCTGTCACCCGCAGCCTCTTGTTGAGCCTTGCCTGGAGAAGCGCTTTTTTGCCTGCGTGCAAATTTATGCCGCACAGCTCGTAAACAAGCCGGCTGAACTGCTGGAACAAATGATCCGGCATTTCGTTGTCCATTGCCCTGTTCAGCATTGATCAGGCCACTTTATCGAGAAGACACACTTCGCTGTTGCTCAGGACCCGGTCAATATCGAGCAATATCTTCACTCCCCCGCCCGTTTTGGCCATCCCGAGGACGTAATCGGTCTTCAAACTGGTCCCAAAGCTCGGTGTATCTTCGATATCTGCGCCCTTGATATTGAGCACCTCAGAAACCGAATCCACCACGACCCCTATGTGCAGTTTTGCGCCGGAACCGTCGATTTCGACCACCACGATGCAGGTGCGCTCGGTATAGCCGCTGTCCTTCATGCCAAACCTCAGCCGCAGGTCAATGACCGGAATCACCTTGCCCCTTAGATTTATCACCCCTTTGACGAAATCCGGCGTCTGCGGCACCGGCGTAATTCGCATCATCCCTATTATTTCCTTCACCCTCAGAATGCCGATTCCGTATTCTTCATCCCCTAAAGAAAAGGTGAGATACTTCCCTTCCCTCTCCAGTCCCAGAGTCTCCGTTTGATCTTTCATAAAAAAACCCCTTCCCTGTGAAGTTCGTTATGAAGTGTTTTTACAGCCCGTATCGGGCCTGTGCTTCCCAAGTCAGACTGATTCCCCATCCGATAAGGGTTTAAACTTATTTCCTTATATGAATCGGCAGAACAATTTTTTTTCTTCAATGCTACTAACCATATTTTTTAACGAGAAAAGCAGACAAAACGGTTCTTGACTTTCACCTTTTATTCACCTATACTATCTTAAAATTTAAGAAAGGAGTTCGCCGATGACAGGGCTTAGCCCGGCGCAGGAAAAAGTTTTCCGGTTCCTGCGGGAATATATTGCCCGGAACGGTTATTCTCCGTCTTACGAGGAAGTGCGGCGCCATCTCGGATTCAAATCTTTAAACTCGGTTTATAAGCACCTGAAGCAACTGGAAGCGCGCGGGTATCTACAGACGCCGTGGCACAACAAAAAACGCGCTCTCGACCTTGTAGCCGTGAGTGCCGGAGCCACAAGCATTCCCTTTCTGGGTACGGTTGCCGCCGGAACACCGATTGAGCCGGTCCAGACGGCGGAATCAATCGAGGTCCCGGAAAATTTTCTTGGCAACGGCAGCAATTTTGCCCTGCGTGTTCGAGGGGATTCAATGATCGAAGACGGCATCAGGGACGGTGATATTTTGATCGTCACTCAGCAGCCCCAGGCCGAAAACGGACAAACTGTCGTGGCGCTGGTGGCCGGGGAAGCGACTGTAAAGAAATTTTATCGAAGAGAAAACAAAATCGAATTGAGGCCGGCTAATTCCCGGATGAAAGCGATTGTGGCAAGCGCTGAAGAGATTGAGGTGGTGGGTGTTGTAATGGGCCTGCTGCGCAATTACAGGCGTAAAACGGAGAGCCGAAGACGGAGGACGGAGGACTGAGGACGGGGGGCGGATAACGGAAGACGGAGCAGAATGACGGATGACGGAAGACGGGGAACGGAAAAGGAATGACAGAAGTGAAGGGACGGTTCTTTCCGCCCTCCGTCCTCTGTCATCTGACCTCCATAGGAATAGAGATATCGCTCACCTGGGGATTCCCGATTTTTATACGGCAATCGAGCATCTGAGGCGGCCGGAATTGAAGAGGCGCCCTCTGGTCCTGGCGGAAGCAGGTGAGAGGGCCGTTATCCAGGGTGTAAACAGCACTGCCAGAAAAGAGGGCATCCACGAGGGCATGCTGCTTTGCCGGGCGCGACGCCTGTGTGGCCGGATTCATGTAATGCCGCCCGATTTTTATCATTACCGTGAAAAACACCTGGAGATCGTCCGGCAATTCGGGTTCTTTTCACCGCTTGTAGAAGGGATCTGTTCGGGAAGTTACTTCATAGATATCAGCGGGACCCGCCGCCTATGGGGACCTGGACCAGACCTTGCCTGCCGGATGGAAAAGGACCTGTACGTAAAAATGGGACTTCGGGCACAGGTCGGGCTTGCTTCAAACAAACTGGTAAGCCGGGTTGCCGCAAATTGCATAGGTCCGGGAGACCTGAGTTTTATCTTTCCAGGCAATGAAGAATCGTTTCTTTCGCCCCTGCCCGTCGATTTTCTTCCCGGCGTCGGTGAGGTTACCGCATCCAGGTTGGCTGGCTTCAACATTTTGAGAATCGGTCAACTGGCGTCCTTTCCCCTTGACATGCTTGCGGCGGTTTTCGGCAAGAGCGCGGAACGTCTGCTTAAAATCGCAAAGGGAACGGACGCTGCCCCCGTACTTCCCGCTCAGCAGGTTCCGCGTATATCCATTACAAAAACTCTGGACCGGGACGAAATCGACCCCGGCCGTCTGGAATCCATTTTGTTCCAGCAGGTCCAAGAAGGAGGATGGGACCTGCGCAGCCATAATCGCTGTCCCGGAAGCTTCCGACTGCACATCCGTTACGCGGACGGCAAGTCGGTCGATGCCCGGAGGCGGATTTTTCCCGGCTCTGTTCAGGCTGACCGGCTCCTTTTTAGATCGGTTCTTCCCGTCTTTTACCAGCTTTTCCGCAGGCGTGTGGCCATACGCAGCCTGGTGGTGGAATTCTTGGACCTCGCGATGCCCTTTGTTCAACTTCCTCTTTTCACGTGGGAAAATAAGAGGTCGTCAAAAGAGCGCAATCTTCAGAAGGCGCTGGATTCTATCCGCATGAAATTCGGAAAGGGGATAATTAAAAACGGTGAACGGTGAACGGTAAACAGAAAAAACTTAAAACAAGCGAACGGCAGGCAACGGGAGACCACCTGTTCACGGTTCACGGTTCACCGTTCACCGGCGGTTTTGTCCACCTCCATGTTCATTCTTTCTATTCCCTGATGCGGGGGGTAAGTTCGCCTGAAGTTTTGTGCAGGGAGGCTAAAAAGGCTGGTTTTACCCATCTTGCCCTGACCGACACAAACGGTTTCTACGGCCTTATCAATTTCCTGGAAGCAGCGCGCTCAACCGGAATCGAACCTATAGTAGGGGCCGAGATAAAAACTGCGCAAACGAGCGCGGTGTTTCTTGCCCGAACCGCCGCCGGATACGAAATCCTCTCGGACCTCATTACGCGCCGCCATACCGAAGATGACTTCCAGCTTATCCAAAGCCTTCCGGAAAAGACTTCCGACCTTGTCCTGCTCGGCTCCGATCCGGAGTTGCTAAAAGCATTGCGCAACCGGTTGGAGTGCTTCTTCGAAGTAGCGCCGGGCCCGTCGGACCGAAAGCTCCTCCGCGCGGCAAAAGAGATGAGCATTGCGCCTGTGGCCACAAACGACGTCCATTTCGCAAGGGAGGAGGACTACCCTCTTCACCGGCTCGTTCGGGCCATAGACCTTAACAAAACCCTGGGATCCCTTGCGCCGGGGGAGACAGCAGCCCCTGGCCGGAGGCTGAAATCGGCCCGCGAGATGTTTGCGCACTTCCCCAACTGCCCGGAGGCGCTGGCCAACACGGTAAAGATTGCCCGGGCCTGCCATACCGCCTGGGATAGTTTTCAGACCGTTTTCCCTCATTATCTCGACAAAAACGAAGACCACTTCGGCCTCCTTATCTCCGAGTGCCGCAGGGGGATTGAGTGGCGTTACGGAAAAACCTGCACGGCGATTGAAGATCGTCTCGCCGAAGAACTCGATCTCATCCGCTCCAAAGGGTTTGTGGATTATTTCCTCATAGTGGCCGATATAGTGCGCCGCCGC
>DASPQK010000117.1:0-2854 GCA_035624985.1 Syntrophobacteraceae bacterium
CATGCGTCCAGCCTCGCGGCGGTGATGCGTTCGGCTTCAGTGAGTTGTGCAAAAAGAAACGCCGCGATCAGCTCCCCCGGGAGGTAAGATGAACCGACGGCTTGCCATGTGTATTTATCCACTTCCCCGCGAAAAAAGCGGCTGCGGTCCGTACCTTTTTCCCTGTAAATCTCGGCCATCCCTATCAGATCGGGGCTATTGACGAGCAGTGCCCCTCCCTCGCCGGAAATCACACTTTTGGTTTCGTGAAAGCTATAAGTTCCAAGGTGGCCGATACTTCCAAGAGCCCGGCCCTTGTAGGTCGCCGTCACTCCCTGTGCTGCATCCTCGACCACTTTCAGACCATGCGTTGCGGCAATCTGTGTGATGGTGTCCATCTCGCAGCCAACCCCGGCATAGTGGACCGCGACGATTGCCCGCGTATGCGGCGAAACGGCCGCCTCGATCAAGCCCTCGTCGATGTTAAGGGTGTCTTCCCGCACATCCACAAAAACCGGCTTTGCCCCCCGCAGCACAAATGCGTTGGCCGTGGACACGAAAGTATAGGAAGGCATAATGACTTCATCGCCCGGCTTTATTTCAAGGAGCAGGGCAGCCATTTCCAGCGCCGCCGTACAGGAGTGTGTCAATAAGGCCCTGGAACAGCCCGTCCTGGCCTCGAGCCATTTATGGCAGCGCTCGGTAAAGGGGCCGTCACCGGCCAGACGACCCTGAAAATGAGCTTCAGCTATGTAATAGAGCTCCTTACCCGTCATATAGGGAAAGTTAAATGGAATCAAAATGTTATTCTTTGGCATGGTCTCACTCTGCGATTAAGACTGATGGGGTCTTTGAATCCACCTCCTGAAAATCGAAATCAAGATCAAAACGCCCAAAAGACTGAACTGAGTATATCCGGAGGCGGCCCGATCAGGCGCGACGCGCCGCTACCAATCGCGACCCCCCAAGTGGAAATGAAATGCCTGCGTTGATCAATTGATTTTCAACGCGCAGCATTGCCTCGAGCATCCGGTCAAGACGGGGAGCAAATCTTAATTGGTTCAGCGGATCAGCGTCGGCTTCCAGACCCTTGCGGCAGAATCTCGAAGCGAACATCGCAGGCAAAAGCAGTGAAACAAAAGACGTGCTGCGTACTATTTCAAATCCGGCCCGGGATAGTTTTTCATGCAAGTCGTTCCGGCTGTAGCGGCGAACATGACAGGAGAAGGTATCGAACGGGCTCCACAGCCACCGGTGTTGAGGAACCGTCAGCAGGAGCCCCCCTCCGGGCTTTAGCGCCCGCCTTATCCTGGCCAGCACCTCTTCATCTTGTTCGATGTGTTCGAGGACATCGAAAGCGCCCACTGTGTCAAAATGCTCCTCGAAAGGAATTCTCCGGGCATCCATCTGCATGAACTGCGCATGCGGGACGCGTCCCGCAGCAAAACCCAGCCCGGCGCTGTAAACCTCAATGCCGAACAGAGCCAGACGCGGATAGGCTTTGGCGATCCCGGAGAGCACAAACCCCGTACCGCACCCTATTTCGAGAAAGGAGGCGGCCTTGGGAAAATACTTCCCGAGCGCCCAGACTATCAAGTCGTTACGTGCCCTGAACCAGAAATGCGCCTCCTCCAATTTAGCTAGAGATGCGAAATACTCCGGGCGAAATCCTCCTTCCCCTTTGCAAAGATTAAGGGCAGGCGAAGGAATTCCATTGGGATCAGTAATGCTTACCCTCCAGCCAGTGTGCTCCCTGAGGCAGTTCTTCACATTCGATGAATAGCAATCAGGTCTTTCAGAGCGTGGATTAGCCATTGCGGCGTTTTCCATAGATCTGCCTGACGATGGTATAGGGCCGGCGTTTTATTTCGGAAAAAACTTTTGAAAGATAGATGCCCACTATTCCAATAAATGAGATAATCATGCCGCCGATTAACCATATGGATGCCATAACAGAGGTCCACCCGAGCAAAGTCTTGGAAAGCAACATCCTATGAAGGACCAGATAGGCGATGCAGATGCAAGCTGTAAAAGATATGAGAGCGCCGATATAAAAGATTGCGATCAGTGGCGCATTGCTGAATGAAGTTATGGAATTTATTGCCAATGAGATCTTTCGTCGAAGGGTATAAGTTGTTTTGCTGGAACTGTGCTTATGCACCACATGGGGTTGCTGCGCGAAGCCGGTGATATATAATAGTCCGAAGAGGAATACTTCTCTTTCTTCAAACTGCAGCAGTGCGTCCACATAACGCCGAGTCATGAGCCGGGCAGTAACCATGTTCTCAGGCAATTCCAGTCCGGCAAAAAGGCGAAACAACCGGTAAAACCACAGTCCGGACCACCGCTCGAAAAAGCTTCCCTTCCGCCTGTCCTGAATCCCGTACACGACATCGCAGCGGTCCCGCTGCATCTGCTCAGCGAAACCTGGAAGCCACTCGGGTTCTTCTTCCAGGTCACAGTCTATGAGAAACACGTGATCGCCCCGAGCATGGGCAAGCCCCGTCATCATGGCCTTGTGATGACCAAAGTTGCGTGAAAGATCCACGACAATGACGCCCTCGTCGATTTCGGACAATCGAACCGCGCGATCCAGAGAATCATCAGGCGATCCGTCGTTCACCAGCACTATTTCGTAATCGCTGGTCACACTTTGTGCTGCATGAGTGATTCGGTCGTAGAACTCGTCAATATGCGGAGCAGAACGGTAGAGAGTAGCGACAACGGAGAGTTTCATAGTGTCTACTTGTGGCTATTCGGCATTCCGGTTTTCTTTTTGTTCGTAACCTGAACGCCAGCGCAAAAATCGTGCAGGGACGCCGGCGACGATTGCAAAAGGAGGCACATCCCTCGTAACGACAGCTCCCGCCCCCAC
>DASPQK010000118.1:0-22119 GCA_035624985.1 Syntrophobacteraceae bacterium
CATGCAAAAGGGCAATACCGTTTTCAATATCAATGGACAAACCTACCCCTACACCACAGTAACGAATGCCCTGGCGGCGCATTTCAGAGACGTGGATATTACGGGTGCCTTTGACATCGTCTGCTGGGATCCTATCCATGTGGTCATATCGGGCGATTATGTGAAAAATATCGGCTTTAACGCGCAGGAGGTGTCGGCCCTGTCAGGGAGACCCGTTGGATACATGCAGGACTATGCCTGGAAGGCCGGCTTGCTGGTCGGTTACCCGGCGCCCCGGAAGTTTTTGCAGTGGAATGTATTTGCTTACTACAAATACGTTGGGACCGACTCGGTTGTCGATGCATTCGACGATTCGGATTTTCACCTGGGAGGAACGAACGCGCAGGGATGGATCGTGGGCGCCGAATTGGGCCTGATGAAAAACGTGTGGCTGACAGCACGATGGATGACAGCCGACCAGATTTCCCCATTCCAGAATTCGAACGGCCCGTTTTCCGTGGACGTGTTTCAGTTCGACACGAACGCATCCTTCTAGACAGATCAACGGCACTCACTGCGGTGGGATTTGATAATTTTTGAGGAGGCTGGAAGTGGCTAGCGTTATAGTCAGAGTGGCGGTGATGGCGTCTTTGGTGGTCGTCGGCCTCTCAGTCGGCCTAATCTATGGGCATATTCAGCTCGGCAGGGAGCAGCAGGTTCATCAAAGTAAAATCAACGAACTCAACAGAAAAGTCGCCCTGCTGGGGAAAAGGGCCTCTGAAGAACGCGAGGCGCTGGCGGGAGCGGAGGGGCGCAACCGCTCCCTCCAGGCGGAACTTGACAGGCTGCGCAAGGAAAACGGCGAGCAGGCGGAAGATATAAAGAAACTTCAGTCGGAAGCGCAATCGCTTGAGACAAAACTGAAAGGAATGACCGATGAAGCGGCCCGGATGAAGGCGGCCCGCGACCAAGTGAGCGCTCAATTTTCACAGTTGCTCCAGGCCGCAAAAGACCTCGAAGGTCAGGCGAAGCTGCTGGCAGCCGGCAAACAGACCCTGGAGACATCTTTAGCAAAGGTCAACCAGGACCTGGACCAGTGCAAAACGCATAATGCCAGGCTCTGCATGATCGCTGATGAAATGCTGACAAAACAGAAATCAGGGAGCGCGCTTGGGGGACTGGTCCGAAACGAACCCCTGACCCAGATTGGCAAGGTGGAGCTTGAGAAGTTCTTGCAGGAATACAAGGACAAAATCGAGCAGGAGAAAGTGAAGAACGTGCAGTGAACAGTCAGTTCCGAACAGTTCTTTCCCCCTCTTCCTCTGGGGTCGAGGGGCGGGGTAGGGTGAGGGCACAGAGTCCTGTAGATCACCTCTAACACAGAATCGATTTGCCCAAGAACCTCATTATTCCAAAATCTAAAAACTCTAAACCCCATTGACTCTAGATATTCAGTTCGAGTCTTGTCCTCTTGAGCCTGTTTCGCGTGCCGTCCGCCGTCGACCTCCACGATAATATGATGTTCAAGACAGAGGAAATCCACGATGAACCGGCCGATGGGATGTTGCCTTCGAAACTTACAGCCTGCCATTCGGCGGTCCCGCAAATAGCGCCAGAGTTTCCTTCCGGCGTCAGTCTGGTTCCTTCTAAGATCCCTTGCTTTTTCCCTCATGATACCCTCACCCCAGCCCTCTCCCCAAGGGAAAGGGAGTAGCGCACCAATGGCCTTGAGCATGCTTTGGCCGTTAGTCCTCTCCCCAAAGGAGAGGGAGTAGCCCTTCCGCAGCATCGTCCCTCAACGTCAAAAAGATAGGGAACGAGCGCGTAAAAATATACTATCAGTAACAGACAGACCGCAAATGGACCTTCTAACCTCAAGCGACAAGGCTAAGAGAGAACCATAAAATTCAATTCGCTACGGCTTGGACGGCACACATTACGAGTGTTTGCAGCAATACGTAAAGTATAAAACATCCCTGTTCCTGCAAAGCCGGTGCTACCTCTGTTGTTAGCTAAAGTGGGTGCGGTATGGAGAGGGATTATCCCCGTTTCAGGCCCAAGAGCACATGGCGCATCGGCGCTTCTCCTCAGCGCTCCCGTATGCATTGCCGGAGCGGGACATCCCGCTCTCCCTCCGGGGTCGAGGGGCGGGGCCGGGGTGAGGACGCATCATTCATGCAAAAAAACAAGCAGATTCTCCTCATCTATCTTTTTCTCACAATCACCACGCTTTCAGCATTCCGGCGACTCACTCAGTGCGACTTCATCAATTATGACGATCCCTCCTATGTAACAGAGAATGTTCATATCAAGAACGGCGTCACTTTTGACGCAATCCGCTGGGCATTTACGAGCGCTTATGCCTCAAACTGGCATCCAATCACCTGGATGTCCCACATCCTGGACGTTCAACTCTTTGGGTTGAACCCTCACCTGCACCACTCCACTAATCTCCTGTTCCACATTGCAAATACGCTGCTGCTTTTTTTCGTCTTTAACCGCATGACCAAAGCGCCGTGGAAGAGCGCGTTCGTAGCGGCCTTATTCGCCCTTCACCCTCTCCACGTCGAATCCGTCGCCTGGATAGCCGAGCGAAAGGACGTCCTTTCGACGCTTTTCTGGATGATCACCATAGCGGCTTATATCTATTATGTGGAGCGCCGAACAGAAGAAGGAGGACAGAGGACGGAGGACAGATTGCGACGTCCTCACTTCCTCTTTCCATTTTCCGACTTTCGATATTTGGCCGTCGTCGTACTCTTTGCCCTCGGTCTTATGGCCAAGCCCATGCTGGTGACGCTTCCCTTCGTCCTGCTCCTTCTGGACTTGTGGCCTCTTAGCCGCGTGGACCTGCAAATGCCTTTCGCGGCCTCACAACTTCGCGTGAAAAAAATATTCCTTGAAAAAATCCCGCTCTTTGCATTGGCAGCCCTGTCATGCATCGTTACGTACATCGCCCAACGAAAAGGTGGAGCGGTAAGGTCCTCCGATGCATTCCCTATGTACGCTCGAATCGCCAACGCTCTCGTTTCTTATGTCCTTTATATCAAGAAAGCTATCTGGCCGAATGACCTTGCTGTTCTTTACCCTCATCCGGGAACGCGGCCGCTCTGGCAGGTCTGCGGCGCCGCGCTGTTCCTTGGCGCCTTGACGTTTATCGTAGTCCGGAAAACGAAAACACACCCCTTTCTGCCGGTCGGGTGGCTGTGGTTCGCAGGCACGCTCGTGCCCGTCCTGGGCATCGTGCAGGTCGGTTGGCAGGCAATGGCCGACCGCTACACCTATATTCCACTGATCGGCCTGTTCATCATTGCTGCGTGGGGCGTTCCGGAACTGTTTCAGGGATGGCGCCTCCGCAGTGAGGCGCTCTATGCATTGGCGTCCATCGTCCTTTTGTTTCTTTGCATCGGTGCATCCATGCAGGTCGGATACTGGCGCGAAAGCCTTTCCCTTTATAACCACGCCCTCAAGGTTACCGCCGATAATGACATCATCCGCCATAACCTGGGCGATGCATACTCCAGGCTTGGCGACTACGGCCGTTCGATCCCGGAATTCAACAGGGCGATCGAGATGAATCCCGGCAAGGCGGATGTCTACAACAAGCGAGGCGTCGCGTTTGCCGCTCTTGGCGACTACGGGAAAGCGATCCGGGATTTTGACCGGGCCGTCCGAATAGATCCCGAAAATGCAATGGCCTTCACCAACAGGGGTTCCGCCTATACCAGACTTGGCAATCAAAGGCATGCTATCGATGACTTTAACAGAGCTATCGAAATCGACCCAAAGGCCACCTGGGCTTACAACGGGCGAGCCATTGCCTATAGCAGTTCCGGCGACCGCAGCCGGGCGCTCGAAGACCTTCTGAAAGCCGTCAAAATCGATCCCGATTGTGTTGAAGCGCGTTTCAACCTGGGCAATGCCTATGAGAAAACCGGCGACCACTCGCAGGCATTAGGCGAATTCGAGACGGCCATAAAGCTGAATCCCCGATACGCAGCGGCTTATGTCAACAGGGGCCTCCTCTACGATACCCTTGGCGACCACACGAAAGCGATCGAAGATTTCAGTAAAGCCATCGAGATCAATCCCGGCGATTGGAGAGCTTATTACAACCGGAGTGCAGCCCATGCAGAGCTCGGCCATGACTCGCAGGCGACAGAAGACCTTAGATCAGCGGAAAAACTCCGTCCTGGAAATGCCGCCGGCCCATGAATCCCACCGCAGAGGCTGGTCATGGGCCGTGCAGGAAGGGACGCGGAGAAAGACAAAAGTGGGAGAAATCATTGAAAACCAAGCCTTCCCCCTTTTCGCCGATCGATGCCCATTTTTGGAAATTTTTTATTCCACTCGGTTTTCTCCGCGTCTCCGGGCCTCTGCGCTAGATTTTGTTTCTTGCCTCTCGATCATACTGCGCGCCTTTTCGGCGAGGGCCGGGTCGAGCTTCCTTATCAACTCATGTTCGCGGTGAGCTGCGATTGAGTCCCCCAGTTGGGTGTAGCCGAGAAGAAGGTTGTAATGAGCGCCCGCATAGTCGGGCTTGATCTCGGCCGCCGTGGCCCAGCAGCGAACGGCTTCTTCTATTCTTCCCTTTTGAGCCAGCAGGCTCCCCAGGTTGTTCAGCGCCCTTTCGAAGTCCGGGCGGACCCTGAGCGCCTCCCCGTATTGCTCCATCGCTTCGTCAATCCGTCCCAGCGCCGCAAGCGCAACCCCCCTGTTATAGTAGGTCATACTGATATTATAGTTGGTTATTTCGAAGTCCGGGCGCACCTTTAAAGCTTCCTCGAAATGCGCCATTGCCTCCAGGGGTTTGCCCCGTTTCGAGAGTATTGAGCCCAAGTTGTTGTGGGCCATAACCGAGAAGGGGTTTCTCTTGAGAGTCTCGTTCCACAAGGTCCACTCGCCTGCATACATGTTTCCCTGTCGCCATGTCATGAGCGCGAGCGCGCCTATCACCAGGGCTCCGGCCGCCCTGAAGAGCTTCAGCCGCCCGTGCCGATACTTAGAGCAGCACCAAGCGGCCCCGGCCGCAAACAGAGTGATCGGACCGATGCAGGCCAGGTATTGAAAATGGTCGGCGACATACGAATAACGAAATGGGAAGACATCGAAAAAACCCAGGGCAGGAAAGAGAGATACTACAAAAAAGAGCATTGCCGCAAGCGGCCCCCGCCCAATCCTGCGGCGCGCCAGCCACAGTGCAGTCAGCACCGCCGCTGCGGCCAGCGGGTAAAGGTACTGCTGCCAGACTTTGCCGTCTATGACCCATCGCTCGTAGTTGAAGCATAAATGCGCCGGCCACAACAGCTTCCACACATAAAAGCACAGCGCCCGGCCGGCCACGAGAAAGCGTTCGGCAAAACTGAGGCTCCAGTCGGACCCGGCGGCCCCCACGTGGGTGCGCTCAAGCCAGGCGGTGAAAAGCCCCATTGCGGCGCCCGCGGCGAAAAGAGGCGCCAGGCTGAGCATCTCCCCCTGGGTGACTCTTCCCCGTTTCCACCAGAGCACAATGAGCAGGGCCGCGGGCAGCATACATGTCACCGTCTTGGACAGGAGCGCGCATACGAAAAACAGCACCCCCGCCCAATACCAATTTTGTTCCGGCCTGGCTGTAAGAGGCCCTTCTTGTCTCTTATCTCTCCTCCCGAGCCCGTAAAACCTCAACAAAGCAATAGCCGAAAGCATGTAAAAACAGCCCGACAGCACGTTCTTTCGCTCGGAAATCCAGGCGGCGGTCTCGACGTTGACTGGATGCACCGCAAACACCAGGGCGGCAAGCCACGCTCCCGGGACTTCCAGCAAAAGGAGCAGATAATAGAGGAGGCAGGCAACGCATGCGTGCAGCAGGACGTTTAGGAGATGGTAGCCGAAGGGATTCAATCCCCATAAATGGCGTTCGACCCAAAATGAAGTGAATAGGAGAGGATAATACTGAGGGCTTGCACCTGGTTCCGTCCATATCCGCACCAGCCCCCCGACCGTTTTCAGTGTCCTGTTGGCGGTTACGTAATCGTCATCGTCCCATATGTAGCCCCCCTTCAAGGCGGAAGTATAGGAGAGCAGGGTGATCGCCAGAAGAAGGAGCATCATCCAGACCGCGGGATGACGATATTGCGGGGTTGAATCAAGGACCACCAGGCGCCCTCACTATGTCCTCAACTGCGACGCCGAATCTCGAAAAATAGGGACAGTTTGCGGGTCGATAAAAGAGAATAGCCTGGCGCTATATGGAAAGCGCCAGGCCTGGAGTTTTGCAGCTTTCAGTTCCTCTGCCTATCCGGGGGAGACCTTTCAGAGAAAGGTCTCCCCCGGGCATGAAGCTATCTCAGGCATTAATCGGTCTTACAAGCCTGAGCCGGCGTAGACGGCGTATCAGGATACGAGAGGCTCGTTTTCTTCTTGAAGTTCAACTCGTTGGATGCGCCGTAGGTCATGGATCTGGCGGACCCAACCGAGGTGCTGTTGATGTTGTCAGGATTGTTAACATATAAAACCATGTCGGCGACAAGGTCGGTCAGCGTCTGGTCAAGACCGACGAAATACATGCGGTTGACGGTCCAGAAATCGTCGTAGATGCCGTCGTGCATCGTGTACCTGGAAGCGCTTACGCCGTTGTACTTCACCTGCACGTATTCAGCAACATTCCCGTTGTCGGCGTCCATATATCCGACCGCCCCGTCCTGCTCAATCCCGCCGTAAGCATCTGCGCCGGCAAGAGCGTCCGAACCGGCAAAGGCGTCTCCATGCGCCCAGTTAAGGCAGTTCTTCATGTCTCCTGTTCCGTTGTTAAAGTAAATGTATGGAGGGTTGTCAGTCGTAGCGCGGTTTTCTGCCTGCACTAGCCCCGCACCCCAACCGTTTCCTTCCATGATTCCCCAGTCCAGTGTCGCCGCCGTGCCCGACCCCGCGTGACGGTTACAGAGCGTCACGGACTTGGCAGGCCAGAAGGAGGGACCGAATTCAGTCCAATCCGCGATTGCGCCGCTATAAAGCGCAACCACCTGCAGCCTGGACAGGTTGTCGATCGCCTGGGCAGTACAGTACAGCCCAGCGGACCCGGCGTTCGTGTTGGCAAGACCGCCGCACCCTGATTCGACAGCGCCTTGACATGCAGCTGCATTATAACCCGCATCCGGCATGTTGTCGCACCACGTATCGTCGTTGCAGGCATTGTCAATCATGGTGGTTTTTGGAGACGAGCTGTTGCAGCGATAGGACTTTACACCGGGATTCACGAAAAGCGCGAACGGGTAGGCTAAAGGCGTTTCAGGCTGCTTAACCTGATAGCCATTGGCCTTGACCTTCGCAGTAGGATTTTGGTACGTGGCGTTTGCATCTCCCTTTTTCTGTGCAGCGGTCGGGGCCGGGAGCCCAGTGAAAGTACGGGTGACCGCGGCGTCGAGCGGATCGAGCGGGCCAAACAGGGTGCCCGCGCTCGACTGTGTGAAAGCTGTGCTTTCAACATCCGACGTTCCGATATGAATCACCTGACAAACGTATTTGGTGGCGCTGCTTTTGCTGCCTGCGTTCTGGCATCCGCCGGTAAAGTTGTCGCAGGTAGCAACCGGACGCTGATTCTGGTTTATTGCGTTGTTGCCGGTCACCGAGCTGCATGCATTATTGTAAAGGAGATTTGGTTGGTCATACACGCCGTTGACCGAATCGATCCCATCCCAGGAAGCCTGGTTGGAGTACGAGAAGTAAATTGTATTCGGCTCGTTCGCCTGCCCAGCGGGAGTGTAGCCGGTGACCGTCACATAAGCGGACGGCACGCCGGGATTGAGCCCGCCGGTAAATGAGTTGGTATTGTCGGGCAGATAGTCTGCGGTCGCGCCATCGGCGGGCGGCGTATTATTCTCGCCTGACAAAGCGGCAGGACAACCCGTGCCGACAACCACTGCGCTGTTGCCGTCGCTGGTGATGTAGGGACCGGTGCAGTTTGCACATCCCACAGCGCTCTTGAGATACGAACAGCCCATATTGGACCAGAAGTTGTACTGCGCGGAAGCTCCGTAAAGGTTAATGTAAGTAGCGGCGTTCGCCCCGCCGGCAAAAACCAGAATCGAAACCCCCAGGATGAGGGCGATAATTTTACATGATTTCACTTTCATTTGTATTCTCCCTAATAATGAGTCTCTTTTTTTGAGAACAAAACGACCTGCTCCAACCTCACACCACCAGCAGTTTTGTCCACGTGTCATCGCGTCAAGGGCCGCGCACACTCTCCTCCCGATCTGCCCTTTTCCCTCTCTCCCCTGGGAAAGAGGGCCGGCTGCGAGAGGCTGGAATTGAGACCGAAGGTTTGTCTAAGACTTGCCTGCGGACCCCAATCGGGCATTGGCTGCGGTTCTCTCTTCGCGCCTCCGGCATCCCCGCATCCGGCGCCAAACTCAATCCCGCCCTTGCATCTCCTTCTGCCTTGGGATGCGTCGATGGGTGGGTCGGGAAGAACCGGGCTGAACCTGGCTCTTACAGACTGAAAATGTCCCTTCTCCTGATGCCGATCAGCCCGAGCAGTCCCGAACCGAAAAGCAGAACGCTGGGGGGAATGGGAGCTGCGCCGCTGAGTTCGCTGGTCGTGATATTGCCGTTGGCGTCAACGGTCGTTACAAGGGTGAAGGCGCCGGATTGCGTCGAATATGTGCCCGGCTTAGCCCAGTAGTAGATATCCATATCCTGGCTTCCAACCGCCAACCGTAATTCGCCGTCACTGTTGGTATTGTAAAAAGAATCGAACGCACCCGCTGTAACATCATTCTTGCCGTCCATAGTCCAATAATAGGAGTGGTTATTGCTGAAAGGGATCCAGGCGCCGTTTGTCGTAGTGGCAGTGGCGCTACTGTAAAGACCGTACAGGTTGTAAGCAGCGGTTGTAACCTTGGTCGTTGCGGCAGGCGCGTTATCTTCCGTGCCCTGGTAAGTACCGCTGGTCCAGAGTGCGCCTCCAATGCCGGTTACTGCGACATAGGCCACCATGAGCGTAGTTGGGTCGGTGGTGTTGGTAAACTGGGTCCCTGTCCCGAACAGGCTGAGCGTGTTGGCGTTCAGTTGGGCGGTGCCATTCATGATGTTAGTGGCTTTGCCTAGATCTGTTGCGACTTCATAGGTCCCGCCGTTGACCCCGGTCTCATACACCACCCGGATCAGGTCGCCGACCGTAAAGGTGGCGTTCGCCTGGCCCGCCAGACCCATCATCAAAAGCGCTGCTGCAAAAATTACAAGGAACTTCTTCATCATTTCCTCCTGAGTAAGAAATAAACTCAAATTCTTTTTCTCCTCAGGCAACCCGGCCGTCCGAAACCCCGTTCAGTCTCCTTGCAGGGTTTTTTCAGATCGCCCTCACCCCGACCCTCTCCCTCGGGAGAGGGGGACGATGAGCTCACCCATTCCTGCGTCCGGAAATCTTCGGACCCGTCGGCTTTCCGTCACCCGGTCGCCCGGGTTTTGGCTTTATCTAAGGCCTCTTACGGAGGTCGGGTGTCAGGTGTCGGATATCAGATGTCGGGTATCAGATGTCGGATGCCGGCGCCATGCTTTGCGAGCCGGGGTTTCCACTTTAAATTTCCCTTCCGATCCCCGATTACGACTCCATTTCCCGTCTTCCGCTTGTGAACTGTTAACCGCTCTCCGCTTTCAGATGTCAGGCGTCAGATAGTGAGGTCTAAGAATACCGATACCCGACAGCCCATAGCTGATATCCGCTCTCCAAAATTCCGCAAGCCCTTGATTCTATTATCACCTCCTCCCCCGGTCCGAGCCCCAGAGCCAAAGAAAAAGCCCTAATCAGGCTCATGCGAGCTCATGACTAGGGCTTCCTGGTCCGTACAAAGGCTTGCCGTCAGCAAAGTACCCTTCTATCGAAATCGGTTGCGGGCCGCGCCGCGCGAAGGCAAAAGAGCCACTTTTGTCTTTTTACTCTTTGCTTTTGCCTTCCCGAAGGGGGCCGCTACTTTTTCAGAATCTCTTCAAATTTTTCGATCCTCCCGATGATTCCCTGGCTGAAATTGATTTTTATGTAGCCCGTAAACTCCGCCTTTATGAGAAGGTTTATAGCCGTCCAGAGCTTTGTAAGCTTGTCGGTCTTAGTCTTCCCTGCCGGTTTTTGCTCCGGTTGACCCTCTAGACAAGACTGTTGCATCTAATAACTTTCGAAAAATCCCTTTAAGCCTTTTCAATGCCCGCGATTGAGACGGGCCCAAGACTAGCAGCCGCTTGTTACGTGATCATGACGCAAAAATTAAGATTGCGTGAATAGTAGCTGATTTGTCTGCGCGCTCCGGACGTTCGGACTATGATCCGCGTTTACTGGAATCTGAGCTTCAAACCGATTGACTGCCCCAATGTAGACGGGTCGCACACTATCAGGTCATTGTTACATCACTGTTACGTACAAATTAAGATTGAGTGAAAAAAGGCCGCGAAGCCCCGAGGTCGAGGGTTGAGGGATTAGGGTTGAGGGGTTAGGATTGAGAAGTTAGGGGTGAGGGGTTCAAAAAAAGGACCCAGCCGCGCTTCGCTCCCTGAGAGCCTCCCCCGGTCCCGCGCTTTGCGGGATTGACCCCGCACCGAGAAGGGCTGAGGACTCAGGGGAAGAATGCACGTCTGAAAGAGGATCGAAAAGCACAGACCCAAGCGCTATGAGGCAGCCCGTGTCGAGAAATACTTTTCTCATAACCTAAAATATGATTAGATCGGATCGACGTTCATCATTCATCGTTGAAGAGGCTTAAACGGTGTCCCTGTCTCAAAAAGAGCCGTGTGTGATTGAGCCGGGGAGGGGCAGACATGAAGAAAGCCTGCCTCGTCTCGCAATCCTGGTTTTCACCCCCGAAGACCTGGCTTCATTTTCGGCTTGTTTCCCACAACCTCCCGGGCGCCCCCTGAAGTTTTATCTTTCCCGGGTTTTAACCCTGAACTGCAACGGGACGTCGTTTGCCCTCGCCGGCCCAATGCTGGGCGCTCCCCAGGCGGTGCTCGTTCTCGAAAAGATGATCGCCCTGGGCGCAAGCAAATTTATCGCTGTGGGCTGGTGCGGTTCTTTGCGCGCCGAGGTGCGAATCGGCGACATCGTTCTTCCTTCAGGGGCAATTTCTGAGGAAGGGACTTCGAATCACTATCCCGGTGTCGAGTGCGCTCCTTCTTCGGAGTTGTTCGATTCGCTAAAATCCGCCTTGAGTTTAACCGGCCGGCGGATCCATGAGGGGACCGTCTGGACGACCGATGCTCCATTTCGAGAAACATACGCCAAAGTAAGGGCCTTCCAGTCGCAGGGCGTCTTGTCGGTCGATATGGAAACCTCGGCGCTTTTTTCCGTATCCCGGTTTCGAGGCGTCGATCTGGCCGCAGTCCTGATCGTTTCGGACGATCTTTCCGGCCTCAAGTGGACACACGGATTCAGAGACCCGGTGTTTCACGAATCGCGAAAAAAAGTTATAGAATCCATATCGGGATCTATCAGCCTCTATGACGGGTGACAAATGACGGATTACCAGTCGATCGGCAGGGAAGATATTTCCGAAAGAATCGCAAATCTCAGAAGACTTATCGAATACCACAATTACCGTTACTACGCCCTTGACCGACCCGAAATCAGCGATTCCGAATATGACAGGATTTTCCGGGAACTGGTGGACCTCGAAAACGCCCACCCCGAATTAATAACCCCCGATTCACCAACCCAGCGCGTCGGCTTTGCTCCGATAGAAAAGTTTCTTCCTTTCAGACATGAGATGCCGCTGCTAAGCCTTGAAAACGCGATGAACACTGAAGAGGCGCTTGATTTTGACCGCAGGGTCCTGAAGCTCCTGGGGATGAGCGGCAAAGTCGATTATGTTGCGGAACTGAAAATGGACGGACTGGCTGTCGAGCTTGTCTATGAGAACGGGACACTCGCCGGCGCAGGCACTCGGGGAGACGGATTTACGGGCGAGGATGTCTCGCAAAACGTCAAAACGATTCGCTCGGCGCCCTGGCGGCTCTTTTCTCACCCCGGAGAAGGACCGCCTCCGGCCAAGGTTGCCGTCCGGGGCGAGGTCTTTATAGAAAAGGCCGATTTCGAAACGCTCAACGAAGAACGAAAAAGGCGCGGCGAGCCTGTTTTCGCCAACCCGCGCAACGCCGCAGCGGGATCCCTGCGGCAGCTCGACCCATCCATTACGGCCGCCCGTCCGCTTCGTGTTTTCTTCTATGGGATCGGAACATTGATTGCCGAAAAAGAGTACGCTACACAGATCGAGGTGCTGAACCAGCTCCAGCGCTGGGGACTCCCGGTAAATCCCGAATCGCGATTGTGCCGTGGCATTGCGGAAGCCTTGAGTTTTTATGAAAAACTGGTTGAAGAACGCGAGAACCTTTCCTATGAGATTGACGGGGTGGTAATCAAGGTAAACAACCTTGCCTGGCAAAGACAGCTCGGAGAAAAATCGCGCAGCCCGCGCTGGGCGGTTGCTGTTAAGTTCAGTCCCGACGAGGCGCAGACACATGTGCTGGATATCGGCGTAAACGTCGGAAGGACCGGGATCATTACTCCCGTGGCTTTTCTTAACCCGGTCCTGGTAGGTGGTGTGACGGTCAAACGCGCAACGCTCCACAATATGGATGAAGTGGCGAGAAAGGATATTCGAAAGGGCGACGCCGTTCTGATTCACAGGGCTGGCGAGGTGATCCCCGAGGTGATCGAGGTAATTAAATCGAAAAGAAAGGGAAACGAAGAGCCTTTCCAGATGCCGCAGCAGTGCCCCAGTTGCGGCGCCGGGGTGGTGCGGCTGCCCGATGAGGCCTTCTTCAGATGCGTGAACCGAAACTGTCCCGCTCAAATCAAGGCTTCAATTGTGCACTTTGCAAGCCGCGACGCCATGGACATCAACGGCCTTGGCGACCGTATCGTATCGCGGTTTATCGATGAAGGCGTTATTGCCAACGTTTCGGACCTCTACAGGCTCGGCATGGAAAATCTGGAAAATCTTGCCGGTTTCGGCAAAAAATCGGCTCAAAATTTGCTTGATGCAATCGAGGGGAGCAAAGGCACAACGCTTTCCAGGTTTCTCTACGCGCTGGGCATAAGCCATGTGGGGACCTTCATGGCCGACCTTCTGGCCAACAGCCTGGGGTCCATCGAAAAGGTCCGCTCGGCTCAGGCCGCCGAGTTAGAGCAGATTCAGGGGATCGGAGAAAAAGTTGCAACCGCTGTGGCTACCTACTTTTCGAACCCGGAAAACAGCAGGCTGGTAGACGAGCTGTTGAACCTCAAATTTGAAATTGAAAACCCTCAACCTGCCCGCGCCGTTCAAAGCGGTTTCTGGTCGGGGAAAACGGTTGTCTTTACGGGGACGCTTTCCTCGATGACCCGGCAGGAGGCAGGAGCGAAAGTTTCCGCTAAAGGCGCGAGGGTTGCCGACAGCGTCAGCGGGAAAACCGATGTAGTGGTTGCCGGCGCGGACCCGGGGTCCAAATTGACCAAGGCCCGGAAGCTGGAAATAAGGACGATGGACGAGGATGAATTCATCGCTCTGCTAGATGAGAACACCAATACGGCGGAGGCCTGAATGGAAAAGCGTCGCGTGCGCGTCCGTATCTCGGGGAGGGTCCAGGGCGTTTTCTTCCGGGCATATACCCATGAGGCCACGCAACTGATCGGAGTCACCGGGTGGGTTCGAAATTTGCACGACGGCAGAGTGGAAGCAGTTCTCGAAGGGGATGCGGACAAGGTCAACAAGATGGTAGAATGGTGCTACGAAGGGAGTCCGCTGAGCAGGGTGGATGAGGTCGAAGTTCTTGAGGAAGTCTATTCCGGTGATTTTAGCAGGTTTCAAATCACGCGCTGACAGGATGGGAAATATATTTTGCATTACTTAGAGAAAATTCTAAATCGCATCCACGATTTTCTGGCGGCCAACGACTTCCCGTCCCTGCTCGAAGCTATTCGCAAGCTTGAATGGAGCCACGTGATTGGAAGCCCTTATACGTGGCTTATCGTGCTGCCGATTCTGATTTACCTGTTTTGGACCAGGAAATTTAAGACAATAACCGCAGTCGTTTCGTTCTTTCTTTTCCTGCTGCTGGTTCAAAAGACCCTGTCGCCCCCAGGCGAAACATTGTCTTTACACGATTTGTTGATTTTCTTGTCAGGGACTGTGGCCCTCGTCGGAATAAACCTCTATTTGATTTTTGTAAGGCAATGAGGCACTTACCTCACCGTGACCGTGGAGTCGGAAATCGCGGCCCCGTTGACTCTTTCCTTGAGTTCTTTGCCGACTTTGAAGAAGGGCAATTTCTTGGACGCCACTTCAATCAGCGCTCCGGTTTTTGGGTTTCGGCCTTTGTACCCGTCATAGTCTTTCACCTTAAAACTGCCAAACCCGCGAATTTCCAAACGGTCCGATCCAACGAGGGCCTGTTCCATACTCTGAAACGCCACGTTGATCGCGATTTCCGCCGATTTTAACGTGATGCCCTCGGCCTTGGCCAATGCTTCGATCAACTCACTCTTAGTCATGATGGTCGCTCCTTGCAAAGTAAATCAGCGTAGCTTTTCGATAACCCTGATGTTTCCCATATATTGACGCAAAACTTCGGGAATGATGACTGTTCCGTCCTCCTGCTGGAAATTTTCAAGAATTGCCATAAGGGTCCGACCTACGGCCAGCCCCGACCCGTTGAGCGTGTGAACCAGGTCGGTGCGGTTTCGTCCTTTGCGGCGGAAACGGATATTAGCCCGTCTTGCCTGAAAATCCTCGAAATTGCTGCACGAAGATATTTCCCGGTATGTATCCTGGCCGGGAAGCCACACCTCGATGTCATAGGTTTTGGATGCGGAAAAACCCAGGTCGCCGGTGCAAAGCACAATCACCCGGTAGTGAATTCCAAGTTCCTGTAGAATCGTTTCGGCGTCCTTGAGAAGTTTTTCCAGTTCAACGTAAGAATCCTCGGGCTTGCTGAATTTGACAAGCTCAACCTTGTTGAACTGATGCTGCCGGATAAGACCTCGGGTGTCTTTTCCGTGAGAACCCGCTTCAGAGCGAAAACAGGGGGTATATGCCGTATAGCAGCAGGGCAGAACGGATTCTTCGAGAATCTCGTCGCTGTGAATATTGGTGACCGGCACTTCTGCGGTCGGAACCAGCCAATAATCCCACCCGTCGAGTTTGAACAAATCGTCTTTGAACTTGGGCAGCTGTCCCGTGCCCTTCATGCTGGCGCTGTTCACCATGAACGGAGGAAGCACTTCGGTATAGCCGTGACGCTTGGTATGAATGTCGAGCATGAAGCAGATCAAAGCGCGCTCCAGCGCAGAAGCGGCGCCCCAATAAAGAGTGAAGCGTGCCCCGGTAATTTTTGCGCCCCGCTCGAAATCAAGTATTCCAAGCTGCTCGCCGATTTCCCAGTGAGGCCGGGGCTTGAAATCGAAAGCCGGTTTCTCTCCCCAGGTCCAGATTTCCACGTTGTCCTTCTCATCCCTGCCAACAGGCACCCCGCTGTCCGGCACATTGGGAATGATGAGTAAAAACTCCCTGAACTTTTGTTCCACCTCGGCCAACTGCTGATCGAGCACCCTGATCTCCTGGCTCAGGTCCCTCATTTGCTCGACCAGATTCGATGCATCTTTCCCCTCTTTTTTCAGCTTCGATATTTCCTCAGATGCAACATTGCGCCGGTGCTTTTTCTCCTCCACTTCGACCAGGATGCGCCTCCTTGTTTCATCGAGTTCCAAAAGGGGCGTGAGGTCCAGCTCAGACTGGCGGCTTTTCAGCATCTGTCGCACCAATTCGATGTTCTCTCTGACGAATTTCACATCCAACATGATCGAGGCCTCTCGAAAACCATATGCCTATTTTTCCAGGAGCTTGGACAAGGGCTTTTTTACCCCTAAGCAGGACATTTGTCAATTCTTTTCGTTACTTCAATAAGTTGGCTCAAAAACAAGAAAGGAATCCGAAACGTGCGTTAAGCTAGTCAAATTTCGAACTGATAACATTGACACTGTAATTACTGAGGTTGCTTATCTCGGGAAGATTATGGAATACGAGCGTGAAAGGGGCCTTTCCGGCTGGTGGGATCCGGACGTTCTTGAGGTTTTTGCCTTCACGGTTCATCATTCTTTCCTCAATTTCAGAGAGCTTGAGGTTGGCAATCTCCTTGCGTGTGAAAGAATTGCCCGCATAGCAGCGCTGGATTTGTGAGATCGCATCCTTACTGTCATAGAGTTTCCCCTCGATCATCACGAAACTGACCGGTTTGCTGGATTCGTTGAGCACCTCGCCTTCGATTACGAGCACCTGGCCTGAGTAAGTATTTTCCAGGTAGTAAGCCTGAACACTGTCAATGATCGTTACGACAGGCTTGGTGGCGGGGACTGGAGGGAGCTCCTTGCTCGTGAGTCGATGAACCCAGCCCCCCAGTCTGAACACCAGAAAAAGGGCGACCAGAAGCAGGACACCCGCGGCCGCGGCAATCAGGACCTTCTTACTTGAAAGTCGCGCTTCCCTGGTCTCCGGGGCTGGAGCAGTCCCGCCGATATCGTCGGGCACGGCCCCGGGGATGAAAGCGCTTTCCTCATCGGAAATCTCGATATGGATAAGGCCGTTTTCGTCCGGCCGTTCGACCGTAAATATGTTTTTGCACTTTGAACACCTCACCTTGTTGCTAGGCCTGCTGAGTTTGTCGGCATCAAGCCTGAATTTTGCCCCACATGATTCACAGGTAATCACCAGCATTGCCATATGTCAGCTTCCTTCCGAGGTCGGGCTGTGCCTTGAGCGGGTCTTGTCGAACACAACTTCATAGATGGCAGGTAGATTTCTGTGATTCTCGGAAAAATCCAGCCCATAGCCGACCAGAAAACCACTTTCCATGGTTATGCCGGCATAATCGACTTGAACTTCGACCTCACGGCGCTCACGTTTATCAACCAGGGCACACACCTTTGTCGATTCGGGACACTTGTTCGCGATATGGTCGAGCAGCCACTTGAGAGTGACGCCGGAGTCAACTATATCCTCGACAACCAGCACGTGGCTTCCCTCTAAAGGAAGCTCAACGTCCTTCGTAATCCTGATATTGCCGCAACTCTTCGTTTTATCTCCGTAACTGGCCAAACGCACAAAGTCGATCCTGACGGGGCAATCGAGACGCCTTGCCAGATCGGCCATAAAAATAAAGGCCCCGTTAAGGACGCCGATCAGGATGAGGTTTTTCCCCTTAAAGTCATGGTTTATCTGCTCCGCCAGAAGATCTACACGCAGGCTAAGCTGCCGGGCTGAAATGCGCTCCAAAAGTTGATAACCGTCCATCTACTCCACCTTCGGATCAGGGTGCAAAACGGCAATATTCTTCAACTGTTTGGCATTCTACTGAAAACAATACCGGATTTCAATTCCACATTCGGGATATTGGAACGGAGGGTAAAGCTTTTTCCAGGACTTTTTCCGCGCGAAAAGCCGCCGCGCAGCCCCGTTCCCGGCTCGCAGGTCGGACGGGAGCTTCCGGGGCACGGGTGACTTTCAGAAGCGGGGAGGGCAGATTCCCCTTTAGTCATGCACCATGCAACATTCAAAAAGCCTGTCCCATCTTGTGCAGGGTGTTATTGAGGAAGGAAATGTGATCTGGAAAGCAACCGGCCCTTGCTTATGCTCCGATCTTGTTCAATAATGGATTAACGGGACAAGTGAATCACTTTGAATCCGTCCAAACTCTAGCAGCTTGCAGACTCGATCATTTAGACTGGGAAGTGAGAATGCGTCCCTCTGAGTGGGTGGGCAAGGCGGTGAAGGAAACGGTTAAAGCCGCTTACGAGCTTGTTTCGCCGCGAAGGAAATCCTTGCAGATTCTGGCGAAGTCAAAAGGCGGCTATGAACTTTCCGTACTGGCTTTTCAAAGGGATATCCCCCTGCTTGTGAAGGAGAGTCTCATATACCTTCCTGCTGGAATTGATTATCCCTCGTCGCGGGACTTTGAGAAGCACCTTGATGAGAATCTTCGTCAGAATAACCAGAAAGCCCGACAAAGGTATGCTAGATACATCACGAATTGCTTCTGTGATGACGGCCGGATGAGTCTCGATCTGGCAAGGGCCTTAAAGGTATTTGGTGATTCGAGGACGGGCCGTGAGATCCTCTGCTTCGAAATGCTTCAGGCCGGGCCCCTCCTCCACGAAATAGCCTCACTCTGGCTTGCCGAACAGCCGACAGATGGGATTGGTTCACCGCGGTCGGATTTGCTCGCCAATCTGGATGCGAGGCTTGGAGGGCGAGACTCGGTTGAAGTGGCAAAGGCTGCCGCCAACACTTTCCAAAAGTTCGGCAAAATCATTTCTCCTACGTTAGAGGGAGCCTTTTCATGCTAACACGCTTGAAAGTATCGGGCTTTAAAAATCTGGTGGATGTCGACGCCCATTTCGGCCCGTTCACCTGTGTGGCTGGAGCGAACGCTGTTGGCAAATCCAATCTTTTTGACGCCATTCACTTTTTGAGTGCTCTGACGGACCGTCCCTTCATTGACGCCGCTCTGTCCGTCCGTGATAAAGGAGGTAGAGCAACAGACATAAGGAGCCTGTTTCACCGCGTTGGGAATGACTATGACGACCAAATGTCGTTCGAGGCGGAGATGATTATTCCTAAAGAGGGTTGGGACGATTTGGGTCAGAAAGCGACAGCCACCATAACGTTCCTCAGGTACTCCGTCACCATCGCACACAGGATCAATAACCATGCTTTGAAATCCCTGGGTTCCATTGAAATCCTCAAAGAGGAACTCATCCGAATTACGCAGGGCGAGGCGTTTCGGAAGCTGCTGTTTCGTCCGAGCGTTAAGTGGCGTAAATCGGCAATAAGAGGGAGAAGAATTCCCCCTTTCATTTCCACAGAGGGGGAGGGGGAAAACCGGGTCATCAAACTGCACCAGGACGGAAAAGGCGGAAGGACACTAAGACGTCCAGCAAAGAATCTGCCACGCACCGTGCTCTCTGTAACCAATGCAGCGGAAAGCCCTACAGCGTTACTTGCAAGGCGTGAAATGCAATCATGGCGGTTGCTCCAGTTGGAGCCTTCGTCCCTGCGCAAACCTGATGAATTCACTGCGCCGGGAAGGCTGGGAATGGACGGGTCTCACCTGGCCGCAACGCTTTATCAACTTGCCCGCCGCGGGAAGCACCAGGACCCGAATTTGGCGACTGGTGACAAAACTGAGTCACAGGTCTATGGTCAAGTTGCCAGCCGCCTGTCCGAACTTATTGACGACGTATATGAAGTGGGGATCGATCGGGATGAGAAACGAGAACTCCTTACTTTGCATGTTACCGATCGAAGCCGCACATCTCATCCTGCGCGTGCGCTTTCCGATGGGACTTTACGTTTCCTGGCGTTGGCTGTCCTCGAACTCGACCCGGAAGCCGAGGGTCTCTTATGCCTGGAAGAACCCGAAAACGGCATCCACCCGGAGAGAATTCCCGCAATGCTCAAGCTCCTCGAAGACATTGCCACCGACGTGGATATGCCCATCGGCCCTGACAATCCACTGCGACAGGTGATTGCGAATACTCATTCGCCCGCCGTTGTCTCTCAGGTCGCTGACGATAGCTTATTATTTGCTGACCTGAGAGAGGTGGTTCGTGGAAATCGTAGGTTCAAAAGAGTCTCTTTCAGTTGCTTGCCCGGCACGTGGCGTACCAATGTACCTGGAGAAGAGAATACAATCTCACGCGGCAAGCTTCTCTCCTACTTGAACCCCGTTGCGCTCGAAGACAGGGATATCGAGTTGATTCCCTACGCGGGACCACACAGACGTGCCAAGCGATTACCGCCGAAAAGACGTCGAGTGGTTGATAGAGAGGATTTTAAGCAACTCCTGATACCATTCAAGGGGGAGAGTTCAGAATGAGAGAGCTGCGTTATACCTTGATGTCAGATGGGAGTTCAGATAACGCGCTTCTCCCAATCCTCTCGTGGGTATTGCTTGAACAAAAGATTAGTTGTCCAATCCAGTCCGAATGGGCGGACCTTAGAAGATTACCTGTCCAACTCAGAAAACTGACAGAACGTATTGAAAATGCTGTTGAGCTTTTTCCGTGTGACCTGCTGTTTGTTCACAGGGATGCGGAATCGAGGACATATCAGGAACGGAAGGCGGAAATCTTGAAGGCCCTGGAAGGAGCGCGTTCCGATATTCCAGCCGTTTGTGTGGTACCAGTCCGCATGCAGGAGGCTTGGCTGTTATTTGATGAAAATGCAGTGCGCAGGGCGGCTGGAAACCCTAATGGGAGACAACCTCTGTGCCTTCCTGAGACCTCCCGGCTTGAGCAATTGCCGGATCCGAAGGAAACCCTTTACGGACTGTTGAAACAAGCCAGCGGACTTAGCGGGCGTCGATTGAAGAACTTGCGGATCAATAAATGTGCAAATCGCGTATCAGGCTATGTCTATGGCTTTCAACCATTGCGAGTTTTGCCGGCTTTTAGAGCCTTGGAAGCTGAGGTTGGAGAAATTGTAGAAAACCTAAGATGGTCTGTACCATGAGCAGCCTATTCGGACAGCGAATGCAGCGATAAAGCATCAGCATAGATCCGCGTCCATCCGTGTCTGCTGCTTGCCATTAACTATTCATCCGAAGAAGAATCAGGAAAGCCTTTCCCAATACGTCCTTCAGAGGCAGGACGCCCCAGATTCGACTGTCATCGTTGTTAGTGCGATTGTCGCCCATGACGAAAAGGGAATCCACGGAGACGACGAGAGGGCCGAAATTCCTCACCGGCGGCTGTGAAGCGTTTCGTAGGCTAGTGGTTGCAGTCTTTCTGTTGCCGGATCACGGTTCAACGATTCACGGTTTTCCGGCACTCAGATCCCCTGGGTGCCAGATTCATGACTCACGCACAAGCTTCGTGGGTTACCGGATAGATTTGCCGATCCTGGACCATCTCACCTTGTCCAGCGTATCTTCAGCCCTGCCGTTCCATGAAAAGTAAATCAGGAAAGCCTTTCCCAATACGTCATCCAACGGAAGAGCGCCCCAGAATCGGCTATCCTCGCTGTTATTGCGATTGTCGCCCATGACGAACAGACAATCTTTGGCAACCACGACCGGGCCGAAATTCTCCACTGCAGCTATGAATCCGGGCGGCTCTTTCTTGTCGAAGTAACCCCACGGGTCAGGGATAAGCGTATTATCGACATACACCTTACCCTCGGTAATCTGAACGGTTTCTCCAGGCAATCCAATGACCCTCTTGATATAGTCCTTCGATGGGTCTTTAGGATAAATAAATACGATTACATCCCCTCGCTTCGGCTCCTTATAAGAGAATATCCTGGCGTTCACGTAAGGAATTCTCATTCCGTAAATGAATTTGTTAACCAAAATGTAGTCCCCCGCAAGCAAGGTGGGTTCCATCGACCCGGATGGGATATCGAATGCCTGCACAAAAAAGGCCCTTATAAAGAGGGCCAGCAGAATGGCAATTACGATGCTCAGTATGTTCTTCATAGCAGCTTTCTTATTGAACATCAGCGTCCACCACCGACCAGGCTAAAGAGCAGCACTGCAAGCACGATAAAGGTCACACCAATGTAGACCCTATCGCGCTGGATAACGAATGAGACAACTGTAAAGGCAACCCGCATGATGGGGGTTGCGATAAGTAACAGCAGGCCAAACTGTATCACACCTCGACCCGAAAATGAGGATGCATCCTTCAGGATTCCCATAATGCTGCGCAGATCCGACGGTTCGCCCAAAAAAATATGGTAGTTCGGCAATTCGGTTCCGTGTCTTATTAGATACAGACCCCCGCCGACCAGGACAATCAGGGAAGAAACAACTACTCCGGCCCTGAGCAGGTTGCCGATTGTTTCATCAATCCGGGCGTCTGAAATAGCAGACCTCTTATGGTTCATGGCAGGAGCCTCCCTGTCACGCCGTTATAAATCATTTCGACCCCCATGACCATAATGACTCCTGCAAAAATTCTCCGGATATGCCGCGATCTGGAAGAGATAAGAACCCGCGAGCCTGACAAGGACCCCAAAACCACTCCCAGCATGACCGGCATCGCCAGTGCAGGATCTATATAACCTCTGTTGAGATAGACACTGGCGCTTGCAGCGGCGGTGACGCCGATCATGAAGTTGCTGGTGGTCGTGGAAACTTTGAAAG
>DASPQK010000119.1:0-15911 GCA_035624985.1 Syntrophobacteraceae bacterium
ACTGATGTCCCGATCCCGTGGCTCGGCGGCAAACACCTGCGTATCCAGTTCCTCTGAAAGCTCCGTGGTGTTAATTCAAAAAACTAACGTGGGAATCCAGGCTAGCGGCCTCACTTCCGCACTCTCTGAAAGTCTCAATGAAATTGATTATACTAGAAAGTTTGCTATTAGCTGATCGTGCCGTTCACCCGCTGTTTCTTTATTTCCTGGTCATTTCTTAAGCTGAGCGTCTTGAACCTGGACCACGCTTTTTGCGAAGCCCGTCCGGGGAAATTACGGTCGAGCGCACCGGATCGTGCCTGAGTGTGCTCAGTGTGTCCGGCGTCCCCCGCTCCCGTAGTCCCTAAAAAAAGTGAAAATCAAAGCGAAACACCTTCGGGGAGAGGCCGACCAATTGGCAGAAAGTTGGGGAGGCGTGTTTTGTCTAATTTCCAGGCGTCGCCGCGCCACGCAAACCCGTGCCTAGGCTTAAATGCAGTTTGCGATCCTGGACAATTGACAACCTCTTGTCCAGTTTTTTTGAAGACCATGAAAGCGCCGCCGCATATTACCTGGCGCTCGCTCTCGGGAGAAACCCCAACTTCGCTTTGCATTCTTCGGCCCGATTAAAAACTGGAACTGCATACACTTGAACGTCTCGACTCATACGGCGTTGATCATGGCCAGAAATGAAATTGATGGAACCAAGTAGTTGTAACTTCCGCAACTGCCCGCCTGTGAACTGCTGAAAGTCCAGGTATATTGGATTAGCCTCATCAAAAAAATTCCATTGGAAACATTCACCTGGTGCAACCGTCAACACATGCTGCCATTCCTCTTCACTTAACGGTCCTGTATACCATTCTCCTTGGTGTGGGATTTCCTTAGTACTGAAACTATTGCCTTTCACGACTGTGTTGATACACCAGGTCTTAGAGAATCGTGGCGTATCTGAATGTAGTGATAAATGAGAGACGAAAACTTCCCCATCTCCGGAATTTGAGACAACAATATAACCGTTAACTGAATCGAAAGAGGTGATCCCAACACGATCCCTCCAGTAAAAAACCTTCCTGACTTCAGGCCAACTTGCCACAGTGTAAGTTAAAACGGCAATGAACACTGTTACTAGTCCGGCAACGCCTGCCAGGTATTGCAGTTTGTGCTTCCAAGTGGACTGGTAGCTTTTGCACACGGGGCACAAGGTCGCACCGGAGATAATTTGCGACTTGCAGGCTACGCAGAAGGCATTTTCTGTCATATCAAGGCTCCCGTCATTAATCAAAACAAGGGGAAATAAGAATTAATATTGGTGCATGCTTATAACTGGACAATTTACAAATTGTCCAGTTTCAGGAGAAAGATTGTACCAGAAGTCGCCGGTCCACGAAACGTAAAACGTTAGGCTCGTGAACCTCGGAATTGGGCGGGACTTTAAGAATCAGCCGGACTACTTTTCGCCGGATCGAGATTCAGTGGTTCCATCGTGAAGGGGGGGGCCTTATGGAAATCGGGGAGGTCATGAAAGAGGGGTTTGCAAAAATTTTCCCTTCGTCCGGTTTAGGGGGTATGGGGGTGGGTCAAGTTGGTGGTGACTGCCTGGCAAACTGGAAGGTGCTGCGATCCGGCTGATTGGTCGGCGCGGTGTTCGCTGGAATGTGGAGACTTTCCATCTCTCTGCTTGTGGCGTTATGCGGCATGCCGTCCAGAATCTATCTATATCCAGATCATTTCCGTTCTGGACACGGGCCAGATCAGGCTTTTCACCTTTGGCAAGCTGTGCAACGGAGAATCAGGAGGTAAAACCTTCTGATTTCTTCATGGTCGATTTCGGGGCTGGGCGAGTCCAAGTATGGCCTCATGCCTATACCGGCGACTGGTTCTCCTTCGAATATTGCCATAACGCCCTGTCTAAGACCCGCATAGACACAGCATTTTTCTCGGCCAGTGCTCGGCAGAATTGAGTGTAATCCCACCAGTAACCGAAAGTGTAAAATGATGGCGGTGGGTCAACTCCAAGTGACCACAGAGCACGAACATCGAGAATCGGATAAGGATCTCTATGTGCGAAGTGCAGCATCGTTGACGCAGTAGGCCACAATACTCCGTGCAGGAGAGTCAATACGCCTACCCTGATTTCTTCAATTGGCGTAGCCAGTGAGATACGGGTTGCTTCCTCAATGAATGGGGCCGGATTTAAGCAGACCCTGGATTTGCTACGAGAGGTCTTCCAAAGACAAAGCTGCTGGAATTGCTCCTTTGTAAAGTACCCTTGGCTTTTGGCGCTTGGCGCAATTTCGTTGATTATTTTATCCTCCTCCGGGTAATAGTACCTCTCCGCTAATTCGAGAATCAGGGCCGCGTCGAACTTCAAATTGAATTTAGTCATATGCAAGGACCTTTAAGTGTTGTAGTTTTGGCCGAATAGCTCGCAGAGGGACTTCGTCTTCAATAGCTCTGCAAGACTCGTATATCGCGGGCTTTTCATAAATAGAGGCAAATCCCCTAACGGGATGCGGGATATCTTTTTAGCGGGTTCAGCAAAAATGAGACGGTATTTTCTGCCGTCGCCGTATGCTTCAATGCGCTTGACCGGAGCATAGTGGGTGACGGCTTGAATCGGTGCGATACGATACGCTGCAATGTACTTGATTGCAGACAGCATTTGTCTGCTGATCCTAACCGGATACCAGCAGTTTTCCCTAATGAAAGCCTCTTGGAATCCGTCCTCTTGAGCAGGAACGACGATCGTGTCTCGTGAGCCGGCAATTGGTTTCGGACCGACGATAATGGGCTTCTTTTTCTCGAAGATGCGCACGTTTAACAAGGAAAGTATTCGCAACATCTCCCTGAGGAATTCCTGCATATAGGCACGATCCGTCTCAAATAGCTTAGGCTCTCTGGGACGTGTTGCATTGTCTGGGCGACACCGCCCGACCACGTGGGCAAGATCGATTAGCCTGCATTCGAGCCAAGCTGCGTGAGCCTTGTTCAGTCCTGCTTCCCCTTTCGAGACAAAGGCATAACCCCAATCCCAGAAGGCCCTGCTTATGTAGTGAGATTCGATGCGAGTTCGTATCTCATCACCTTGGCCGATGTATACGGTGGGAAGTTCGTCTTGTACGCCCTCCTCAACTCCACTAAGAATGTAGATACCGGCGTCTCCGAACTCCAAACGCCTCTTGATCCTTGGCCATGCTAACTTGGGGAAAGCAATCCCCCATCCTGTCCAACCCGGGCGGTGTACAATCTTAACGCCGTCAGGATCACCATCAACAACCAAGATATGAATCGTGTAGGCCTCGGGCATAACTCCCCCTTTCGCAGTGACCTTCTTATTATGCATTCCTCGAGCCATAACTGGACAGTACAACAAAGTGTCCAGTTTGGGGAGAAAGATTTTACCGGAAGTCGCCGATCCAGGAAACACAAAACGTTCGGCTCGTGAACCTCGGAATTGGGCCGGGCTTTAAGAATCAGCCGGACCACTTTTCGCCGGATCGGGATTAAATGGTTCCATCGCGAAGAAGAAGGTGGCCTTATGGAAATTGGGAAGGTCATGAAAGAGGGGTTTGCAAAAAAATTTCGGGCTGGGCGATTCGACAGGTACGGGGATGTTTCGCCCATGGCGTCCACGGCAGAGCATCCCCTAGGGATCGCGCTGCCGGCCGCCGCCATTTAACTGGAAAGACGCCGGAGTTACACCGGCGTTAAGCGGAGTTACTGCTTTCTTCCTTACCCCGTAACGACCAATAATCGCGCCATTTTCCTCAGCCCTGCTTCGATGGCGCAAAAATTCGAATACCCGTTAAAAATCACTTCATTTTGTTCTTGACAATACTTCTGTTTTCGAGGTATAATGTTTGCCGACTTTGAGTGGATTTTCTATCCCCGCGCTTTGCGCGGGATCGCTGCTCGGTCGAAAAGCAACCATATACGTTGCGTTTCTTTGAAAACTGAATACGACAGAACAGTCCGGCGCCTGACCGCTGACCGTGGGCCTGTATTTCGCCTGAATTTACAGGAAATGCGCTCGGCAACCTGTAAAACAGCCGCTGACGGAGGTCGGATATCGGATGTCGGATTTCCGTGGAGCGCAAGCTCATTCCACCTCCGACAACTGACACCCGACACCCGATCGCTGTTATCCTCTGTTATTTTGGAAAATAAATGCCAAAAAGACTAATGAAATCAACTTGTTGGGAGGTTGGAGGAGCGAATTTCCCTGTATTAACAGCAAATGCAGCGAGATCCTCTCCCTGTCGATCCGCCGGATCCGCTCCTCCACCCGTTTCCGGGGCCAACGAATTTGGCTTCTTTCTCACATTGCCGAAGAACCGGTGTCCGGTTCGGATAACCGGGAAGCGTCGGAGTTAGTCGGAGTTAAGGAGTTGCTCAGTGCGTCCTTTATTCCCAAGGAGCACACAGGCCGTCGTTCAAGTCCTCCGCACCAGGGAAACGAAATCGAATAAAGTCAACGGGGACCTCTTCAAATTGAACCCCCTCTTTCCGCTTGGTCTTCTCTTTTTTTATTGGTCGCTAAACCGGCACAAACAGGGTGGAAGTCGAAATCTTGGCCTCTAGCGCAGAAATGATCTGATCCAATTCAACCCTTGCCTCAGCTTGAAGACCTAAACAAAGTGCGATGCCGTCTGCATCCGTGCTCCAGCGCGATTGCATCGCCAACCTGTAGGATTGGTCGGGCTGAGGCTCCATCTTATAAGCATGCAAATGAACTGAATCGCCGACACTCGGAGAGGTCCGCAGGTGATCGAACTTAAACTTGCGCCTCATATAGACAAGGAGTTTATCCTGAATGACAAGAACCAGTTTTTTTATGAACCTGCTCGAAGGTTTGGGCTTTATGATGCATCTGAACCAGGATAGTCTTGGCAGTCATCTTCCAGTTCATACCGAAGGATTTGCCGGATTTCTCGGCACTGTCGGACCGTGGGAGACCCAACTCTTTTAGGAGCCGTTGACGTTCCGGCCATACGGTGCCCGTGGTATCGAGTGTTTGAAGCTCGATGCCTACGAAGTCCCTCACCCTTCTGTCCTTGGCAGATACGAGAAAGTAATCAACGCTGCCGCCTGGGATTGAAACCTCGGAAACGATATGCAGTTCGTTGCCCGGTTCATGCATCGTAAGCAAGTGGAAGCAATCTGTGAAAATTTGATGGCGTTCAAGGAGCCTTGCGGGGCAGATAATAATGGGCGTGGATTCACGCCCATAGAGTACAGCGCACGAACCAATGGAGGTGCCGGGGTCACTCTTGCGGACCTTGTAACATTTCTTGTTTAGATAGACGCACCTCTGACCTTGGGCAATCGTTTTCCAGTTTAGGCCGCCCTTGAACGCCGACTGCCCGAACAACTCCAGCACCCTACTCATAATAGAGATTCGCACCTCTCCTTAGCCAGCTCCAGGTAGCGGCGTGAAATATCGATACCTATCGACTTCCGGCCAAGTTTTCGGGCTGCCAGAAGCGTAGTGCCCGTTCCGCAGAATGGATCGATCGCGATGCCCCTTTCCGGACAGGTTGCAAGAAGGGGGATTCTGCACAGATCCACGGGATACGGCGCAAAGTGCGCTTCCCTGCGCTGTGTGTCTTCGGGAATGATGTCCCATACATCGCCCGGCTTGCTCCCTTTCGGATGATACCTCAGAAAGCAAAAGCCCTTGTCGCGCAATTCCTTTGCACGTCCCGATACTTTCTCACTGTCCGAATGGGTGGCGCGCTGCTGGCCCCGAATGATCATCCTGAAATCCGAGATCTTCCCCAAACTGATCTCAGCCAGCATCTGTTCGAGCGCGACAAAGGCCGCATTTTTCTCCGACTCCGACAAAGAGGTTGAGAGTTCGATCTGACGCCTGTAACGGACACCGGAAACACCGGTGGCGGATACAACCGCGCCGTTGACGACTTTGGCAGTGCGCGGCTTGGAGCGAATGGCGTCTGCGTTGTAGAAATACCCCCTGGCCTGCTTTACGAAGTGGAAGACGTTCTCATGGACATTGCCAAGGCGGTCTTTCGTGTTATCCATTCCTCCCTTGATCTTGTTCCATATCACGCTGTTCCGCAGTATCCACCCTTGATTGTCCTTCAACTCAAAAGCGACTCGCCAGGGTATCCCAACGAGGCTTTTACCGTCATAGCTGTCGCCGATGTTCAGCCAGAATGATCCCTCGGGCTTTAGCACCCGCTTTAGCTCGGCAAAGACTGCGGCCAGGTGTTTTACATAGTCTCGGTAATCGGGCTCCAGTCCAATTCCGCCGTTCTCGTACTCACGCTTTCCCCAATAAGGCGGGGAAGTCATGGCAAAGTCAAACCACTCATCAGGCAACTCTCTCAACACGGCTGCCGCATCCCCTTGCAGAAGCAGGGGTTGATTCGTAGTTAAGTTAAGATATCTTTTTAACGCCTCCCCAAATTCACGATTCACGATTCGACTGCCGCCTTCCCCTGTCCGCAATTGGCGCAGGGGCGGATGCTTGGCTTTAGTCGCTTGCCCTGTTGTCAGTGTTTGTCCCATGGCAGGCTATTCCCTGACCCGAATCCCTACCAAACCGCCCCTTTCAGGGGCCGGTCTTTCTAATTCGTCCGGTAGGCGCGTTAAAGATACAACATTCCGTCCGCTTATGGAAACAAGGATACATTAGTTATAGTTTGGAAAATCGAAAAAGGGAGTTTTTTAGGAAGCGCAGAGAAAAGTTGCGGCCTTTAGCAAGCGTTAAAATAAAGTTGACACGATCTTACGACCCCTGGGATGTTTTTCTCTGTTTTCAGACACCCGAGTTCCGTCGTCCGTTATAGCAGCGAGTGCGGCTCCAGGTGCAGAGACCGGAGTTTCACTCGGTGTCCGTCATCATTCCCGCACCTCTCTGATAAAGGTGACAGGATCGACGATTTTCATTCCGCCTACCCCCTACCGCCTTCTGTCCTCCGTCTCCGCTTTTTGATATACTTGAACGGCTCGGGGATTTATGGCATCGAGGGATTGAGGAGCGGGAGCAGGGAGCGCGCAGAGAGAATAAGACCCGAAGCCGGGCCTTTTTGCTTCTTGCTCCTCGCTTCCCGCAACCTTCTTGAGAAATGGCATGCTCTGGAAGCTCAAACAACGGCAGCGAAAGTGGCTGGAAGGCGAAAGGGGGACCGTCTTTAAGGACTGGGGAGGCAAGACGCGTATCGCCCTGGCCTTTCCGAACCGCTATGCCCTGGGGATGTCCAATCTCGGCTTTCAGTTCGTATACGAGGCCCTTAACAGCTTTGAAACAGTAGTCTGCGAACGTGTGTTTTACCCGGAGCCGGAGGATGTCTCCACGGTCAGGCAATGTCCCGGAGGTCTTCTTTCAGTCGAATCTCAAAGACCGCTCCCGGATTTTCACCTCGTGGCTTTCTCCGTTCCTTATGAAAACGATTACACAAATCTCGTAGAAATGCTTCAGCTTGCCGGAATTCCCGCCCGGGCGAAGCATCGGACGGCGTCCCACCCCCTGGTGGCGGCAGGTGGAGTGGCTCTTTTTCTCAACCCCGAACCGCTCGCTCCCTACCTCGATTTCGTATTCGCGGGAGAGGCCGAATCGATCCTGCCCGGCTTCGTCGAGTTCTGGAAACAATTCGAAAACAGTTCCGCCGCCAGATCGGAAATTTTGATGGAGATGGGCAAATCGGTTCAGGGGATTTATGTTCCTTCGTTTTATAAGCCTGTGTTCAATGCGGACGGGACTCTGGATTCCATTTACCCTCTGGCCGGCAGCGGCCTGCCGGAAAGGGTGGCATGCGTGCGGGCCGACCTTGAAAAAAACCCTCCATGCAAGACTGCGGTATTTACGGCCGATACGGAATTCAGAAACGTGCTGCTGCTGGAGATTGGGAGGGGTTGCGGGCGGGGATGCAGATTTTGCGCCGCTGGGTTCGTCTACAGGCCTGTGCGCTATCACGGCCTGGATAAGCTGCTTGAGGCCGCCGCTCTGCCGGACTCAAACTCCCCCCCGCTTCCCTTTGGAAAGGGAGGGCAAACAGGTCCCACTCCTGCAAAAGAGGGGGAATTCTCCGGGACGAAGAGGATCGGGCTGGTCAGCGCTGCGGTGTCCGATCATCCGGAAGTCGTTGACCTGTGCTCTTCACTGCTGGACAGGGGCGGCTCCCTTTCATTTTCTTCGCTGCGGGCCGATGCCCTTGACGCTGAAATCCTTTCAGCGCTCGAATCGAGCGGGCATCAGGCGGTTGCGATCGCGCCCGAGGCCGGCTCGGAGAGGCTAAGGCGGGTCATCAACAAAAATTTGTCGCAGGATTCGATATACAGGGCAGCGGAAATCCTCGCCCGCAAAGGCATCCTCAATATCAAGCTCTACTTTATGATCGGTCTTCCGACCGAGACGGCCGAAGACCTTCAGGCAGTCGTTGAGCTTGCCAAGGGGATTCGTCATCACGTATTGAGCGCAAGCCACGGCAAAAAACACCTCGGCGCTGTTACGCTAAGCGTAAATTCCTTTGTTCCCAAGCCTTTTACGCCCTTTCAGTGGACTGCTTTCGCAGGGGTCGGGGAGCTTAAGAAAAAAGCCGTGTGGCTTCAAAAAGCCCTGAGAAAAGTGCCTAACATCCGGGTCCATTTCGACCTGCCTAAATGGGCATACATTCAGGCCCTCCTGTCCAGGGGCGACCGCAGGGTCTCTTCATTTATCGAGAAAGTCTCACTGGATGGGCTCGGCTGGACTCAGGCAATACGCAGTTCACCCTTAAACCCCGATTTTTGGGTCCGCAGGGAGCGGGAACGCGACGAAAAATTTGCCTGGGAAGTGTTGGATCACGGGATCGAGCGCAATTTTCTGTGGGAGGAATACCAGCGTGCTCTACAGGAGGTAGAGACCTCCGGATGCAAACCCGAATTGAATTGCAGGAAATGCGGAGTTTGTGTAGATAAGAAGCAATGAATTCGCGGCTCGCCACATACTTCTTTTTGTCCGCCCGCTTGCTTCTCGGGGCTGTTTTCATTGCCGCAAGCATCGACAAGATAGCGCATCCGGCGGAATTTGCCGGGATAGTCTCTAATTATCGCATTCTTCCCGGCCATATGGTAAATACCATCGCCATTGTGCTCCCCTGGCTCGAAGCGATCCTCGGACTATTCATCCTGTGCGGTTGGTGGCCGGCGGGCGCAGTCGGTCTCGCCGATTTGCTTTTGCTGGTATTTTTAATGGCGCTGGCTCAGGCCGTTGCGCGTGGAATCGATTTGCACTGCGGTTGCTTCAGCACAAAAACTGCCGGGTCGCCGCAAACCATGTGGTATCTGGCAAGGGATGTGTTCTTCCTTATGCTTGGGGCTGCTGCAACGATCCAGGTCTTGAGGCGATATTGATGAAGCCAACAGTGAACGGTGAACAGTGAACGGAAAAAAACAATCCAAGGAGTCAACATGAATGAGAAAATAAGGAAAGCGCTAAACGGGCAGATAAATGCGGAGCTTTATTCCTCTTACCTCTATCTTTCAATGGCCTCCTATTTTAAACGGCTCACTTTCGACGGCGCGGCAAGGTGGATGCAAGTGCAGGCGATAGAGGAATTGACGCACGCCATGAAGTTTTTCAACTTCGTATGCGAGCGTGGCGGCAAAGTTGACCTGACGGCAATCGAAGGCCCTCCCGTTTCTTGGGATTCCCCGCTTTCAGCTTTTGAAGCGGTCTACAGTCATGAGGTCAGGGTTAGCGGCATGATTTACGACCTGGTAAATATCGCAACGAAGGAAAAGGACCATGCGACCGTCAATTTCCTTCAATGGTTCGTAACCGAACAGGTGGAGGAGGAAGCCGGCGCGGACAGCATCGTGCAGAAACTGAAGCTGATCGGAGGCGAGGGAGGGGGCCTCTATTTGCTGGATCAGGAACTGGCGCAAAGAGTGTTCACTCCGCCGCCTGGAACCACCATCCTGGCGGGGGCGGGAAAAGGACAACAATAAGATCAGCCGCTGCTCTCTGCGTTTTGATTTGGAGCCTGGATCTCATGCGTGGTGCGTTTTGATCCAGAAATAACAACTCAGCGCTGCAAAAATTATGTTCCCTGCCCATACTCCCAGTAAGGGCGGCAGAGAACCGGCGGATGCAAGCGAGCTTCCAACGTTCGATACGGCAATGAAAGCAAATGCCACCACGAGCGACATTCCAACCCCGGCTGCGATGCCTTCGTGGATCCCCTGCCTCAGGGCCACAAGGACGCCGAGCATGGCCAGGATAAGCGTGGCAAAAGGGGAGGCGACCCGCATCTGCAGGTCAACCCTGTATGGGGTTGCGCTGAATCCCTCCGCCTCGATTTTTTGTACGTAACGGTGCAGTTCCGCCCAGCTAAGGTCGTGGGGAAGGGTTTCGCCCGCCTTGAAATCGGACGGTTTAGCTTTCAAATCCAAAGCTCTCCGATCGAACCATTGCTGGTCCGTGTCACCATCGTGGTAAATCACCACGAGACCGTCCTCGGCAAGCCATCCCGGATTGGTCCAGGTTATGCTTCGCGCGTCTATCCTTTTGGCGAGGCGAAAATTTGAATCCAGGAAAAATATCGACGCTATGTGCATGATATTTTTGCCCCGGTCATAAAGCCTGATCTGGTAGATGGTATTCTCATCGCGGAACCACATGTTTTCCGGGTTCATATGGAGCGCCGGCTTGCTGTGCTCTATTCTGACCGCCCACGTATCGTCCAGCTTCTTATTGAGGGGACGGGCGATGTACTCGGCCGTGCAAAAGTGGGCCGCCGAAAGCAGAAGCGCCGCTACTGCTATCGGTGCTACGTAATAGCGAGGATCGATCCCGGCGGTCTCCATTGCAATCAGTTCCCGGTTTCGCTTAAGGATTCCAAGCGCTATGATAGCCGCCAGGATTGCCGCCATCGGAATGCCCTGTGTCAGGATCAAAGGGATTTTGCACAAAAAGTAGCCGTATATCTCCCGGATAGTGAGGTGATTATCGAGCATACGGTCCACGCGCTCGAAAAAATCGACCACCAGATATATCCCCACAAAGCTCACGCTGGCCAGCGCAAAGATTGGCACAAAGTGTCTCAGGACATATTTGGGGATTATCTTCAATTCGCAACCGCCCCTTGATGTTTGCGGGCGCCGGCGCCGGCCGGCCAAAGGCGGGCAAGCTGCCGCATCAGCAACGCCACGTAAAATGGTGTTTCCCTGTGCATTTTTGTCCACAAGTAAACGGCCAGGGAAAGACTTAGCAGGTTAGGGGTCCAGACCGCAAAGAAAGGCGACACCAGTTGACTTTCGCCAAATGTCCTGCCTGCGGAGAGCAAAACGTAATAGACTAAGAAAATTCCCACCCCGATCGTAATTCCCGTCATGCGGCCTTTTTGGCGGAAAAGGGAGCCGAGCGGGGGTCCAAGCAGCCCGAGAAGCAGGCATGCTGAAGGAAAGGCCAGCCTCTGGTGCAGTTCGAGACACCACCATATATAAGTGGCTTTATCTATAGCGCTCTTGACCTTTCGGTAGATCTCGGCCAGGTTCATCTCGCTTCTTTTCCTGGCTGTTCTTTCCGCCGCCCCCATTATTTCGTCCATAGAGAGGATAAAGTCGTAGCTCTTGAAGGAGACGGCCTGGGCGTCTTTCAAGTCCTTGCCCGTTCGGGTCATCATGCCGTTTAAGAGCCTGAACGTGATAGCGCGCGAGTCCGGGGGGATATCGATCTGAGCGTCTTCGGCCGCGATGGTGACTTGTTCGTTGGGTTCTCTTCGGTCCTGAATGAAGATGCCCTTGATAGTATAGTCCGAACGGTCAACTGACCTGAAAAACAGCACCAGTTTAGGAATGGCGGAAATAAAGACGCCTTCCTCCAAAAAAGAGGGAACGGAGGCGCGGCCAAGAGACCTGAGCTTCATCTCGAACGAGTGGTTTGCAAGCGGAAGAATGAAAACCGCATTTAGAAACGAAAGCGTGCTTAAAACAATAAGCACTCCAAGCACCGGGGGCAAAAACCCAGCAAACCCGGTGCCCACGGCCCGAAAGGCTACCAGTTCGTTATCGCTGTTGAGGCGCACGAAAGCCAGCATGGCTCCCAGCAGGGCAGCCATCGGCGCAGCGTACAAAATGAGCCTCGGCATGGCGAAAAGGATCAACTCGCCTACGTCTTTGAGGCTGGCCGAAGATGCGAAAAGAATACGCATTAGCTGGAGCAGCTGTCCCGTGACGAGCACGAAAATGGCGCCTGCGAGGCACATGAGCACCGGGGGGCACTGTTCGCGCAGGACATAACCGTAAAGAGTCTTTTTCATATGGGATAATCTATCCAATCAAGGCAGATGAGGTCAACTCCAAAAAACCCTGAAGATTTCCCGCCATTTCGACGATATTATAAGTGGTCGGACAAAACATTCCTTCAGGAGAGTTTAGATGTTACAGTTACAGACGAAAGCCTCCAACGTCTACCAAAGAACTGCGATTGAAACTGCCGATCCGCTACAACTGATAATTCTATGTTATGACGCTGCGATTCAGGATCTCAAGCAAGCCAAAGAGCTTCACGAGACCCGCGACATGAATGGGGCTTATCGAAAAATCAGGCACGCCCAGGACATAGTCACAGAGCTCATGCTGGGTCTCGACTATGAAAGGGGCCGGGATATCGCCGTGAACCTCAATCGGCTCTATAATTTCACGCTCAGGAAATTGATCGTCATAAACAGCCGCGAGAATGCCTCTATCTATGATAATCTGGTCAGGATTCTTTCCGTACTCAGGGAAGGCTGGGAAGGGATCAAACTTGGCTCGAGCCAGACTTCCGTGAAATCAGGACTTCTCCCTCGGAATTGGCGGGCTTCTGCATAGGATTCACTAATGGAAAGCAATGGATTGAGCTGGGTGGATCAGGCCGCATCAATTTTGGATCAGCTTCTCAAATTTACTGCGCAGCTCGCGCAATTCGAAAACGATCCGGAAGTGGATGCAAAAGCTCTTTCCGACGCATGCGCCAAGCGTCTGGATGAGTTAAAACGGCTCGTGCCTCAGGACTTGAAACGCTCTACCGCTTCCGCAAACGAAGTGCTGGAAAAAATGCGGGACCTTTATGCCCGCACCCAGGCCTGCCTCGATATTCTCGAAAGAAAAAATAACCGGGTGGCCGCCAAAATTCAGAATCTATCCAGGGCCAGGCAAGCCATCAGCGCTTACAGTGCCCGACCTGGCCATAACCGGTGAAATAATCGCTCACAGCGAAAAACAAGAAAAACACGAATATGGAGATACTACTCTTCCTTGTTCAATTTCCGATTGGACCATCTTTTCAAAAAACCGGTCACTCTTGAGCCTGGGCGTTCCTCAACCACTCTTAGCCTTCCTCGCCGGATCATCACACTCTGAAGACAAGCCCTCAGATATGAACATGGGAGGCATCCTCTCTGAGGCTGCATTATCCCTTCTTCATCGACCGGGCACACTTTGTCTCCGTCGCCGAAACACTCGGGAGCACCCGCGACCGCCGGTCGGGAACAATTTGTAAGCGTTTCCCTCATACACACTCTCCGACGCAGCGTCCTTATTCGAGAATCTCGAGCACGGCGCGTTTCTTCAATTTGGTTGCGGCCGCGTTCACGATCGTTCGCATGGCGTGAGCGTTTCGCCCTTCCTTGCCGATTATTTTCCCAAGGTCCTCTTTTGCTGCCCGCAGTTCTATCACGGATATCTGTTGTCCGACAACCTCTTTAACTATAACCTGTTCGGGATGTTCAGCAAGACAACGCGCAATGTATTCTACCAACTCTCTGATTTGAATGTCTTCCATAAACGAAGGCTCCCTCTTTGTGGCCGTCTGCCGAAAAATCACTCTTCCGCAGGATTCCAACGAAATCAATCCGTGCGCCAGTCAGGCGGGAAATGGTGCATCAAGGAGCGGGGTGCTTGATCGCCGGAGCACAACCTGACAGCTAACAGTCTTCAAGTGTTTGTCTAATAATGAAAAATCGGTTATGCTGTCAACTGATTTTCTGCTTAGTCTCAAAGGTAAATCAGGCTCTGAGATGATGAAATCCATCACGGCCTCATCTCCCTGTCATCGCCTTCGCCAATCGCAGATAACCTATTCGGGGAAGGAAAGAAAGGGGCGAAAATAAAAGCAAATCAGGTCAGTCTTGATGTCCCGGTAAGGTTTCAAAACAAACCCCTGATCGACTCAATCGCCGTTGATATGCCTGCGCCGAGTCTCGAAGACAATACCGCAGACCTCGACAGGCTTACTCGAACTCTTGGGCAACTGGGGATGTCGCCTGTTCGAATCCAACCCGGAAAAATGGACGAGTTAGTCCGCAAGATGCGAGGATGCGTATTCGCCTCCTCTGTAAAAGAGCCCAGGGGGGAGGTTTCCTTCCGCGTAGTCACGGGCTGCGCCGGCACACATTGGGAGGTGCTCGATGTGGCTGCCCGGTCGCCCGATGCCGACCTTTTCGGCTTTGCCCTGGACTTGGGCACTACCAGTTTGGTTTTTCGGCTCATCGATATTGCGCACAGAAAAATCATCCGGGAGGTCATGGTAAAAAATCCGCAGGTCGCCTGGGGGGAAGATATCCTCAGTCGAATTATTTTTGCCCGGGACCGGAAAAGCCTGGCGGTCCTTAAAGACTCGCTGCTCCGGGCATGTTCGGATGCCATGCGTAAAATGCTCGAAGATTCAGGGGTTTCTGCCCGTTTCGTCTACGCTGTATGCTGCGCGGGAAATACGGCCATGAGCCATTTCTTCTGGGGCCTTGATCCGTCCAACATCTGCCGTGAACCGTACATCCCTGCGGCCAATACCTTCCCCGTGGTCCGCGCGGCAGACCTTGGGCTCGATTTTTTGCCCAACGCGCTGCTCTATCTTTTCCCCAATGTCGGCTCATACGTTGGGGGCGATATCATCTCGGGGGTCGTCGCAGCAGGTCTCAATACCTCTACGGATGTGCGCATGCTCATTGATGTCGGAACAAATGCCGAGATCGTGCTGGGCAATTCCGAGTGGCTCCTGGCCTGCGCCGGCGCCGCCGGTCCGGCCCTGGAAGGAGGAGTGGTGGAGCGCGGAATGCAGGCTGCCGCAGGGGCGATCGATAAGGTCAGGATCGACAGAAAGACTCTGGAGCCCGATTTTCGGGTGATCGGGGGCGGCAAGGCCTCGGGTATCTGCGGATCGGGCCTCATAGAACTTGTGGCTGAATTGTTTTCCTCAAGAATCCTGAACGTTCAGGGCAAATTCAGCGAAAAAACCGCCTGCCCCCGCATTACAAAGACCGGGGACGGCCCGGCCTATGCCCTGGCGCTTGCGCCTCAGACGAGCGACGGCCGCGAGATGCTCGTTTCAGAGATCGATATCGGAGTTTTCTTGAAATCAAAGGCGGCCATGTTCACTATACTGTCCCTCATCTGCCGCAAGGTCGGATTGAGCTTCGATGATATAAAAAGTATTTACATCGCGGGAAACTTCGGCAATCATGTGAACCCGGAAATGGCGGTTAGAATTGGCATGATCCCGGATTTGCCGCTGGAAACCTATCGCGGGATCGGCAACTCGAGCCTGCTGGGCGCCTCTATGCTCATGTGCGACCGGACATTGTTGGCGGACGCCGAAAAGGTCCGAAACATGATCACCTACATCGAACTCAACGTAAATGTCGAGCTGATGCATGAATTTAGAGGGGCCCTGTTCATCCCTCACACCGACCCGAAACTTTTCCCGTCGGTGAGTTTGGGGACGGATGATGGGTGAAGGAAACTGGATGATGGGTCAGCAGGGATGGGGAAGAGTTAATAAATGAAAATGAGCCGGCCCATACAGGGGAATAGATATCAGCAAAATGCGGCAAAATCCAGGTTCGCAGTCAAGGGCGTTTATGTCGTAAGGCTTTTGGTTGGCCTCCTTTTGGCCCTCAATATTGTTCTGATCCTCGCAATCCTGTATTCTCCCAACGGACTTC
>DASPQK010000120.1:0-17103 GCA_035624985.1 Syntrophobacteraceae bacterium
GCTTGACCCCAATGAATTCGCTTGTCTCGATCTGATGCAATATCACGGGCAGATGCCAAGGGCGGACTGGAGACGGCTTTGCGGTCTCCAGGAGGGTATTCGAAAGCAGCAGGCCACAGATGCCGCAGCACCGATTGATACCAGGAAGGCCGTATCGATTCTAGAGCAGTCCGGAGAACTGGCGAGGGCCGGATACAATCCCGATCCGCAAACGCTGGAGGATAAGGAGAGATTGTATAATTTTGCCGGGCGGCTTTCCGAACGCATCGACCAGTGGCGTGCTGACAACGACAATAAACTGCCCGGTCCGCGGGACATCCTGTCTATGGGGCGGGAGCTTCTGGGGCTGGATCGGACACGGGGCGCCGAAGCTGCCTCCGACAACGGAACGATGCAGACCGGGCGAGGGATGGTCTTTCCGGGCGGGTCATCTGCGCGCGGCGATTCTGCAAGCGCGCAACCCGGCTCAGGCGACTCGCCTGCCCCCAGAGATTTTGACCAGCACGCAGCCCAGGAGGGAAAAACATCCACAACGGAGGCGGCCTGAACCCGCTGGTCGCTGAATTCGAGGGGCCAAAGCTCGGTGAAGCCTTGAAGGTTAGGGATATTGCGACCCCTGAAGAAAAGAAAATTCTCTTCCCGATTCTAAGAAAGAAGGGACAAAATTTAAAGAGTACCCCACCTGATGAGCAGCCGACCGTCAGAGCGCGATTCCAAAGGGTATTGAGCCAGGCGGCATAGTTTTGCCGAGATTTTGTCGATACAAATCATACAGTCCACGGGATACCCCCCACCGTTATTTTTGAACTTCCGCATCAAAAGCATTGCACGAAGAGCACTCAGCCCCGAATCTAGGGACTAGCTGAAATGCCCCGGCCAGAAAGACCCAGAAACACCCAGCACTGCATGAATGAAATTTCTGCTTGACTGAACCGGTCAACTAATCGAATATACATCTGAATTGTTCGCGAATTCTCAGGACGGTGCTGCCCATGATTAATTGGATAGTCACGAATCATTTAGGAGACTTTGCCAGCATTGCAGCGGTATTTATTACTATGATAGGCTTTATCATCACAATAACCAATGTTATCAAATCGAAGAATACAGTGACTAAGGTTCGCCAAGATATTTCTAAGATTGATATAACGTCACATCTTTCATCGACAATTGCTATTATAGACGAAATAATCAGATTGCAACGCGAATCAGCATGGTCTGTAGTACAGGATAGATATGGACAAGTAAGAAGATCAATCTTAGAAATCAAGATGATAGATTTACCGCAGGTTAAATCCTCACTACCTAACTTACAAGACTCACTTACGCAAATAAAATCAATTGAGCAAATTCTCATCAAGTGTAAGCTATCTAACGCAGAATTAGAACCAAAACTCCCAAGAATACACCATATACTATCGAAGACGTCTGATAGCTTAACCGAGTTACTCCACTCAATTAAAGGAGAGATAGGAAAATAGATATGAATAAAACAGCAAATTTCATCGGTCAGCTTTATGCGGCAACTATAGAAGACAAGATACAATGGGATAAGACTGTAGAAGAAAATCAGTTTCAGACCTCATTCACCAATTACAGTATTAAGATTGGACTTTACCAGGGGGGATACGACGACGTTGACAATTATGAATTATCAGTTATTAATAGTGATGGCATAGAGATAGCCAAAATAAATCCTAATGATGTGGAGAGCTTTACATTTAGGTATAAGCAAGGTGAACAACCCAAATCATCCTACCGGATATTTCGCGAGATATATGAGAAGGCTCGTAGGACAGCATTGGGAATTGAACAAGCCCTTGACGACCTAATGACGTCACTGAAAGCATTGAGAACATCCGATGGAAAGCAACCAGAAATTAAGGAAAAGAAATCAACTGATGATAAGCCTGATGACGATATTCCATTCTAAGTACTTATAGCTAACGTAGGCCGCAGACCGAAAAAGGTTCCCGTCCATTTCGGCAGTATACCCCTTGAAACCGTTGATCGTACAATCTGGCGAAGGGTTCGACTCCTCTCACTGACTCTAAGTCGTGGTCGGCAAGTGGTCCGTGGCAGATAAACTGATGAACAAAGGCTTAGAATCGGTAGAAAAATTTTGGGCCTCAGAGGTTCAAATCCTCGCACACCCACACCAGGTGTTTGAGCGGTGTTTCAACGCCCTGTAAAATGGCTGCGTCTATGTGCTACGCGGTTCGACTCCCCGGATCAGCTTGCACTGGCAATGGTAAAAGCCCCAGAAAAGCCACGCCGATTGACTGACCAGCCCGGTGATATAGCCGCATCTTTTCCACTTCGCGCCGGCCAACCAGCCAGATCGCCGCGCATACCAATATTACCATCCATGCCTGTGATATGAAATGAATAGTTTTCAAGTTTATAATCGGGGTTAGCCTGGCTGAAATCGGCGCTATAGTATTGCGAGTTCAACGCTCACGTCCAAAACGGTGGCCCGCAAAAGGTCCTTTTGGCTGTCCAGGCGCGGGGTGCAATCCTGCGCGCAGCAGCGATCCATTAAAAGTAGGCAAAGAGTCCTTCGTCTTTTCTCCGCAAGAAAAAACTGGACAAATCCCCGCAAGGTGTCCAGTTATTCAAACCAGGGGACACTTTGAAGCAAAATTTCCTCTATATTTATGGCTCAAGCAAAAGCGGAGTCAAATATGAATCAGGCTCTCCCGGAACTGGAAGCGGTTTTGCTGGCTTAGAAACCAAAAGTAATAAACACCCGCCGGAACACGTCCCGTCGTGATTGGGTCTGGAATAGAATCCACAAAGAGGAATCATCGCATCCCCAAATTCATTCCAATCCACGCATGCCCCAGCTTGTGGCGGCTTTGATACAAGGTGTTTCTTGCTATCGAGCCCTAGTTCTGTTTTAAAATAGCCGCCACAGCCACCATGTAAGCCGAAGTATTCCTGGATAGTGCTTTCTGCGTCAGCAACCAAATCATAAGATGAAGCGTCGCAAGAATATTTCTTCCCGAATGGCCCTCGTCCAAAAACCTCCCACCTAAAACATGTATCGATATTACCAATCTCATTAACATAGCAAGAAGGAGGTTCTTGGAATACATATTCCGTCCACTGGTCTGCCAGGCTTGCATAATTCGTTTGCGCTGCCGCAGTACCTAAGAATGAAATCAAAGTTCCTACTAACATGCACGCAAATAAAGCATTCTGTTTCCAATCCTTCAAAATCGCTTTTGCGCCGGTCATAGAGGCTCCAAGCCTTGGCACTGCCTTTTAAGGCAGCAGGGAAAGATTAAAGACGGTGCTATTTGGTGCTGTGAAATCCACCATGGCGGATACGTTTTTGGCATTAACGATGGCGGCAAGGGCTACCGCCAGGAATTCTTTTTCATGGCCAGCCGGAGCGTAGAAGGTTTGGGTGGTGGTAGCAGGCTTGGTTCCACCACTGACCCAAGTCAGTGAGATGGCAACCTTATAAGTAGAGATGCTATTCAGTTCAGTCGCTGAGCCTGCGGAAGTGACCCTGCACGTATAAATAGCCGCAGCAGCAAACGTTTCTGCATGTAGTCCGATCACGACAAAAATGCTCACCATGATTGCCAGTGCCGTTTTTTGAATTCTCACTGCCACTCCTCCTTTTTGAAGTATTTCGAAAGCAAAAAGAACCATCTTATTTTGCTGTTGTTGCTTATACTTCACCATACCAGTTGAATGCAAATTCAAATTACGCAAGATTATTGGGAAAAAACCGACTGGGTTTTGCGCGACGATTATCTGTGGAAAAAACTGGACAATTGCCCGTCAGCTGTCCATAAACGAAAAGCGGCCTCAAGGATTGACGGGGTTTTGCGCCCCATGAAAAATCGTGGAAACTGGACAAAATGGCAAGCGGCCCAACACTTAACCGGGGGTTCAAAGGCTGCCGGAGGCCACGGAATGGATGTGGTGTTGCACATGTCGGGCAGATGCACGCAAAGCCTTGCGCGGCCTGCATGTCCGTGGTTCGACTCCCGCGTCTAAAACGGTAGTTCCCAAGGGGTCCTTTTGGCTGTCGAGGCCGGGGCGCAGTCCTGCGCTCTGCAGCCACCCGTTAAAAGTAGCCAAAACACCTCTGGTTTTTTCTGCAGATGAAAAAACTGGACAATTCCCCGCAAACTGTCCAGTTATCTAAAAATGCGCTTCGAAAGCTTTCCGACAAGGTGACCCTACTGCTTCTTCCCGCGGCTTCCTTCCGTTTTAGCATCTAGCCCTGCAGCATTCCTTTGGGCATCTTGTTGTTGCTCACGCATGCCCAAGGCCTGATAAATATATTCAGCTTGATGATAAACCCGTTTAGCTGCTTCCTTGTCTGTTGCTTTTTCGAGGTCGCCTATGTTCATTAACGAATTGGCCTCCCCCAGGCGGTCGCCTACCTGTTGAAAAAGCGTGCGCGCTTGGCCGTAGAGGTCGCGGGCTTCGCGGTAGTTGCCGAGTTTATTTTCGAGGGAACCGAGCCCCAGGAGCACATTTGCCTCGCCCAGGCGATTGCCTACCTGTTGATAGAGCGTGCGGGCCTGGCTATAGAAGTCGCGGGCTTCACGGTCATTGCCGAGCTTGCTTTCGAGGATACCGAGCCCCTGGAGCACATTGGCCTCCCCCAGGCGGTCGCCTACCTGTTGAAAAAGCGTGCGCGCTTGGCCGTAGAGGTCGCGGGCTTCACGGTCATTGCCGAGTTTGCTTTCGAGGATACCGAGCCCCAGGAGCACATTTGCCTCGCCCAGGCGATTGCCTACCTGCTGGAAGAGCGTGCGGGCCTGGCCGTAGTCGTCGTGGGCTTCGCGGTAGTTGCCGAGTTTATTTTCGAGGTCGCCGAGTCCCTGGAGCACATTGGCCTCCCCCAGGCGGTTGCCTATCTGTTGAAAAAACCTGCGCGCTTGGCCGTAGAGGTCGCGAGCTTCACGATAGTTGCCTAGATCGTTTTCGAGGGAACCGAGTCCCTGGAGTACATTGGCCTCCCCTAGGCGGTTGCCTATCTGTTGAAAAAGCGAGCGCGTTTGGCCGTAGAGGTCGCGAGCTTCACGATAGTTGCCGAGCTTCCGTTCCAGGTCACCCAGCCCCAGGAGGATATTTGCCTCGCCCCGGCGGTCGCCTGCCTGTTGAGACACTGCGAGGCCCTGGGCGTAATCGTCGCGTGCTTCACGGTAGTTGCCGAGCATACATTCAAGGAAACCCATCCCCCGGAGAGCATCGATCTGACCCCCTCGGTTGCCTACCTGCTGAAAAAGTCCACGGGCTTGGCTGTAGTCGTCACGGGCTTCACGGTAGTTGGCGAGTATGCTTTCAAGGTCACCTAGGCCCTGGAGCGCATTGGCCTCCCCCAGACGGTTGCCTACCTGTTGAAAAAGTGCGCGGGCTTGGCTGTATTCATCGCGGGCGTCACGGTAGTTACCGAGCTTGCTTTCGAGGTCGCCGAGTCCCTGGAGCACATTGGCCTCCCCCAGGCGATTGCCTATCTGTTGAAAAAGCGTGCGGGCCTGACTATAGAAGTCGCGGGCTTCACGATAGTTACCTAGATCATTTTCGAGGGAACCGAGTCCCTGGAGCATATTGGCCTCCCCTAGGCGGTCGCCTACCTGTTGAAAAAGCGTGCGGGCCTGGCTATAGAGGTCGCGAGCTTCACGGTCATTGCCGAGTTTGCTTTCGAGGATACCGAGCTCCTGGAGCACATTTGCCTCCCCCTGGCGGTCGCCTGCCTGCTGGAAGAGCGTGCGGGCCTGACTATAAAGGTCGCGAGCTTCACGGTAATTGCTGAGGCTTCCTTCCAGGTTACCCATCCCCAGGAGGACATTTGCCTCCCCCTGGCGGCTACCTACCCGTTGATATAGCGTGCGGGCTTGGCTATAGAGGTCGCGGGCTTCACGGTGGTTGCCGAGGATTCCTTCGAGGTCGCCCATGCCCCGGAGGACATTTGCCTCCCCTTGGCGATCGCCTACCTGCTGAAAAAGCGGGCGCGCTTTGCCGTAGAGGTCGCGAGCTTCACGGTAGTTGCCGAGTTTATTTTCGAGGGAACCGAGTCCCTGGAGCACATTGGCCTCCCCTAGGCGGTCGCCTACCTGTTGATAGAGCGTGCGGGCCTGACTATAGAGGTCGCGAGCTTCACGGTAATTGCACACCTTGTTTTCGAGGGAACCGAGTCCCAAGAGCACATTGGCCTCGCCCTGGCGGTCGCCTACCTGCTGATAGAGCGGGCGCGCTTGGCCGTAGAGATCGCGAGCTTCACTATAGTTGCCTACATCATTTTCGAGGAAGCCGAGGCAACATAGCACATTGGCCTCGCCCAGGCGGTCGTTTCCCTGCTGATAGAGAGCGCGGGCCTGACTGTAGGCGTCGCGGGCCTCACGGTTGTTGCCGAGCTTCCTTTCACGCTCGGCCTTCAAAAAATATGCTTGTGCCTCTTGTGAACGTGCGTTCTTCACAACTTTTTCTTTTTGCTCAGGACTTTGAGGCGGCAGATGATGTGCCATCAAGCCATAGACAAGCAAGCCACAGCTGAGCAACATTATAATGAAGGCAATCAGACGATAGCGCGCTGAATTTTTAGGGATGAGAACAACAGCGAGTATCGATATTATGAGGACAATTAAGCCAATGAGACCATATTCATTATCTTTAAGCGCAGACAGGGTCTCAGGTAATTTTGAAAAAAACTCTTTAATAGCTTTCCACGCCTGGTTTTCCATCCGAATATTCCTGCTAATGCCCGTAGTGCCATGCGGCAGTTATTTTCAGTTCGATTTCGGATGAGCATTGCATAGACATTCTATACTTAAATCGGGGTATTGGGTGAATAAAAAACGGGTCGTCTTGATAACAAGAGGGAGATGAGTTTAAAACTGGACAATTGGTTGTCAACTGTCCATACACGAAAAGCGGCCTTAAGGGTTGACGGGGTTTTGCGCCCTACGAAAAACCATGGAAACTGGACAAAATGGCAAGCAGCGCAACACTTAACCGGGGGTTGAAAGGCTGCCGGAGGCCACGGAATGGATGTGGTGTTGCACATGTCGGGCAGATGTCCGCAAAGTTATACTGAGCCTATATGACGGCGTGTTCAACCCCCGCGAGCGGGAGGCCGGATTGGATTATTACAACTGCAAGCCTCGGAGGTAATTAACCTCGTACTGATCCCCCGTCGGATCCATTGGTTGTCGAGACACGCTCTATCACTTTCTGCTGCCCGTTGCGGTTCCCCCTGCATATTCTCCTTTGTCAAGGGCTGACCCCTTTCAGTTCACCCAAGAGCCATACCTGACAAGCGGCCGTGCGCCCCTGTCCCGCCTCTATGGGCAGCCGCTTTCTAGTTGCCCTGTCGGGGAACGGTGGAGGGAAGGGGCGCTGAACTACAACATGCCTTGCAGGCAGCAGTCGAGCAGTAAACGTGTTCGAAAAGAGTGTATGATCCCAGAAAGTCTGGTGGACCTTCAATATAGGCTATAAACTCGGCGGCGTACGATGGGGTAGAACAGGTGGGACCCCCTCCCCCTAGCTCTGCATAGCAGGACCCAGAAAACGACCAGTGCGTGCACGCGGGATCATCGGGACGGCGCGAGCAAGTAACAGGCGGACCGTAGCCGGCAAGGAAACCCCATTCGCCACAATCAGACGGGACAGAAGTGGCAAGACCAGGGCAAGGCAGCTCCGTGCCACCAAAGTAATAAATCTGGGCAGCAAGTCTTGACCCGACCGGGCCACATGCCACTCCGCTACCCTGAATAAGGAAGTACTCGGTACAGTAGTCTTCATAGACTTGGGAACACTGATAGCTCGTCGGGGCGCACCTCAGAGACGAGAAGGCGACATACTTCGGTACGAAATCAACCTGCCAGAGGTTTCCTGATGTGGGTGCGCCCTTGTAGCTGTGGCCGGTGGTTACCGGTAGGGCGTGAAAGGGGAGGTCCCCGTGGGTGGCGGTGACCGTGTAATATGTGGAGGATGGGACCTTGGGGATAGCGTAAATGCCGTTCAAGTCGGTGCTGGCTCGATATCCGCCGGGGTTGGCCGTGATTTGTGCAGAGGGGATGGGCACACCATTGTAGTCCGTCACCCGGCCCGCTATGATTTCGCCCGTGCCGGTGGTGTAGATGTTGTAGGTACATTCTCTGATGGAAGTATAAAGTTCCTTGTTTTTGACTGCGTCGATCGTGGGTAGATTGTACCAGCAATCATCTTCGCCGGACCACCCCATGTTCAGGTGATGGTACATGGTGGTGGAAACGCTGTAGCCATATCCGTCACAGACGACGGCATGGCCGCCGGAGGTCCCTTCGATGCCTAATATGACCGGGTACTTGGCGTGAAGATTGGGGTTGACCATCGCATAGAGATCGGATGCCGACAGGTTGCTCCCGAAATTATCGCCATTAATGGCGTTACTGTATTGGAAAAAGGTGGTGAGCGAATACGGGTCATAGTCCCAACCCGTCGAGGAGCCGCCCTTAGCAACAGTATCGTAATTCGTACACTCAGCAAGGCCTGCATCCCAGGTGAGTCTGCCGATGGCCTGCCGCTCTGCAAGCGGAGTGGAGGAACTGGTTGTCAAGGGCATATTTTCCCAGTCGTAGGGCCCTCCGTAGTCATCGCCCCCGAGGGTATGGCCCGTCCTCGGCTCCCCCCCTGCAACGGAATATGTGCCCGGCTTAACCCCGATCCCGGCGGTCGGATACTGAAAGTAGCGCATGACTTGGGCTTCGGCTGTGGCCCCGCAGCCACAGACGTAGTTGGCGTCATTGCCCGGCTTATGAGGAGGGGTGTAGTAATTGTAAGCGTCCGGGTCGGTGGACGTACATGGTGGATTTCCTCCGCCCGCACACGCTTGATCCCAATGACTTTGCACAAAAGGAGCCACCCGCATATCAGTCGGAGTGATACAATTGGAACCCGCGCCAGCACCCTCACTGCAGCTGCTGACGGCGCCGGCAAGCCGCGCCCACTTGCTTTGCGCTTTGGCCATCGGGGAATCGGGGGCTGCCGTCTCAGCGCTTTGCGAAGCGCTCGCCTCTTTTTCCCTGACAAGGGCGACCCGTCCGGGAATATCCCGGCTCACCAGCGCGCCGAGAGGATTAGTGGGTGAAGGATCGTAGGAAGTCGCATCGCTTACGAAACCGATGATAGGCTCAACTTGGTCGTCCGCGGGCAAAAATATCAACCCTGAAGGGAGCAGGTGAACCACATAATAGGTGGGGTCCCCGGCCTCGTCTGTAAAGGTCTCGACTTTTTTGACCTCATGGCCCAGCGGTGACCCCATAGGCTTTTCTTCAAGGCTGAGCCAGTGCACGGCGACATTTCGAGCTTCGTCTTGTGTGGTCGGCCTGGCCCATGCCTCCGAGGCAAAGAGGAGTGAAGCAGCGAGGAAAAATGCTATGGACTTGATAGCCATGACGCATGAGATGCGTTTGATTCCGCGAAAAAATCGTGCGCGTCGCCCGTCTTTGAAACTCAGGATCGGATTCATCTCAAGGATTCCTTTCGCTACTTGGGTTTAAAGGCGAGACAGAATTTAGACTAACCCTGATCTTGTCGGCATCCATACCTGATCTGCCCCGCAATAAAGAGGATGGCGGTACGGAGAACGGGTGCGGTCACAAGCCGGCAGCAGACAGGGCCAGGTAGATGTAATGAGCCGATACACTGTTAAGGGGTTAAGCGGAAACTTCACCCGGCAATGTAAAGCCGACTGCGCCGAGCAACCACATGGAAAAACAACAAATATCCGCAAACGGGACTGGCATGGCCGGGTGGAGATTGAAGATCGACCGCACCGAGGGCATATGATGCCGAAAACGCCAGAAAAGTCAAGGTGGATTTGGGGGGTAGGAAGTTGGGTAGAAAGCCTGCCCTAACACCTGATGAGAGACCGGTATTTCATGGTGTTGGCGATATCCACTAAAGAAAGTTATCAGTCTTGATGGGACTTACCCGTTCCCATCTGCGGTCCGAACGACACATCGGCATTTATGCCGGAAGAAGGCAATGACGGCTACGATCTGGTCGTCTTCATAGCGATCCAAACTCTATTTCCGGATTTTCACCCATCAGGTCTACCCGCCCCCTCGTAATTAAAGGAACCATAAGGATCTTGGAAAAGCTGACAACATAACTAAACCCGCAACAGAACTTGCCAACGCGTTGAGTCTAAAGTGCATACCCCTGCATAACGAACTATGATTCACATATGTAAACTCGCATTGATTGGCTGTTGCCTTTTCCCCTTCCGATGAAAAAACTGGACAAGCCGTCAACTGCCCATAAACCAAAAGCGGCCTCAAGGGTTGGCGAGGCTTTGCGCCCTATGAAAAATCATGGAAACTGGACAAAATGGCAAGCAGCGCAACACTTAACCGGGGGTTGAAAGGCTGCCGGAGGCCACGGAATGGATGTGGTGTTGCACATGTCGGGCAGATGACTGCAAACCGTTGGCCGGCCTGCATGTCCGTGGGTTCAACGCCCGCGACCGGGAGGCCGGATGCGTCTGTTTTGCGCCCGGAATTGGTGTGTGGCTCCGGTGTGTGGTCTCCGTTCATTTTGATGTAAAAAGGCCGTGCTCGGCGCAGTAGCTGTGCATCCGCCAATCGTCAGTAAGCTTCACCACGAGTCCGCCGACAACCGCGATGACCGCGCCGGGCGCGAAGAGTGAGCTTGCAAAAAGAAACTGGCACCTGAAATCCCGGCTCCCATGCACTGACCACTCAGGACCTTTTCCCGTCCACCGGCTCACCCGTTCACCTGCTCCAGATACGGTGTGAGCGCCAATTGAAAAGTTTCTCCTGCAGTACCCGGAATAAGATCGCCTCACAAAAAAATGATCCAAAAGGGCAGACTGAATTTTTTTCTTGCTTTCCTTAATCGTCCGCGTAGTATTTTGCTCAAGAAATTCCGCACCTTCGCCGATTTTTGTGGATGTATCACGATGTAACATTTCTCCTTGACTGGAGAATTTTAATGGATTACGTTCGCGACAGACCTCTGGATGTTGCCGTGGCAACTGAAATGATCAGGGGGATAGCGAAATTTGGCGCCGTCATTCAATCAGATCATTGCGAATTCGAAAGCATGCCCGACAGAAGTTTCTCAGCCCAAGACCTTCAATTTATCCTTGAGGAAGGAGAGGTTCGTGAGCCGCCAAAACGCGATGAGAAAACCGGTGACTATAAGTACAAAATGGCGGGTGAGACCATTGATGGTGACCCTGCCACTGCCGTTGTAGTTATAACCAGCCACCGCTCGCTTTGCGTCGTTACGGTTTTAGGAGGATGACCCATGGAGTTCACTACTAAATGCCCCTTTTGCGGGAATTTGAATGTGCAAACCAAATCAAGGCAGTCCTACCACTTTAAAGAAAGCGGGCTTGATAATGTTTATCTTAAAAATGTGGAGACCTACCATTGCCCGGATTGTCACGCTAACATGGTTTCCATTCCTCACTCTGCGCAGTTATTGAGCTGCCTGGGCGAGGCCATCGTCTTCAGCCCTGGACTCCTGACCGGTCCGGAAATCAGATTCTTAAGGAAAAACCTCCGCATTAAGATCAATGATTTTGCGAAACTTTTGCGCGTTAGTAGAGTAACCGTTTCGAGGTGGGAGAATGGGCAAGACATCACTAAACCGATTGATCTGCTCATCAGAACCATTTACCTCCTTAAGGGGCCGGGAATAAACGAAAAGACACGAGATGCATTCCGCAATTGGCTTGAAAAGCAATTGGTTGAGAAGCAGCGCGCAAAAAGACGTAGACGGATTGAAATACCGTTCCCCCTCGATCAATTTTCATGTATTCCCGCTTCCGCATATGCCCAAAAAACTAGCTTGACCGTTTGAGCGGCCATGCTGCAATGCGCACATGAAAAATAAAAATTCAAAATGATCCACTACTGACGACTCGGGACCTTTTCACGTCCACCGGCTGACCCGTTCACCCGCCCACTTACCCTTCACCCTAATACCTTCCCCTCATTCCCCCGATCAGTCCCGCGAAGCGCGGGATTCGGGGGCAGGCCCCCCGATCAGAAACTCTTCGGGGGCAGGTTCTAATTCCTAATTGCACTTTTCCGTTCCTAATTCCTAATTCCCCGGATCAGATACGCCTCCGGGGCAGGCTCTAATTCCTAATTGGCCTTTAGATTCCTCATTCCCCGGATCAGATACGCCTCCGGGGCAGGCTCTAATTCCTATTACCTTCCCCTTAACTTTTTTTCATTTTTCTGCTTTTTGCCGCTTCTATTGCCGCTTCTGGTTGCCGCTTCTATTGCCGCTTCTGGCTGCCGTTTGGCAGACCGAAATCAGCTCGTGCTACGCTATTGCCCGAATCCACAAATTAAGGAGAGAAGCCATGTCACCTGAATCCAGCCTGAATTTACAGGACGGACGGTTTAAAAAAGGCCGCTCGGGCAACCCCGCCGGCAAACCCCAAGGCGCCAGAAACAGGTCCACGGCAATCGCTCAGAGTCTTCTTGACGGCGAAGCCGAAGCCCTGGTGAGAAAAGTGGTCGAGTTGGCGCTGGAGGGCGATCCGGTTTGCCTTCGAATTTGCCTCGAACGGCTCGTTGCTCCGAAAAAGGATGCCCCCGTCCGGATCGACATCCCTGAGATCGGCGCCGTTGCAGATCTGCCAAAACTCATTTCAGCCGTAACTCAGGCTCTGAGCCAGGGACTAATCACTCCTATGCAGGCCAGGGCGCTCACAGATCTGGCCGAAGACGTTCTCAAGGTGCTCGAAGCTGCGGAGATAGAGCGGCGTGTCACCGCGCTCGAAGAAAAGGCCGGATTGCGCGGCTGACTGCCGCCGGCGACGAGCGGCCGGGCTGACGACCGGTGACTGCTGATTTGCGACCGGTGACCGGTAAAAGAGCAAAACCCGGTGGGTGGTGATTTCTCCAAGTCACTATTCAATATTCACTAATCACGAGGATTTTCACATGGCGCAGGAACAACCGGAACGGGAACAAACCCCCCAGGGCGCTGGCCCGCTGGGGTCCATTGTTGGTGGAGATACGCATCCGGAGGCCGGTGCGGGGTTGAGTGAAACGGTTGAACGGGCCTCGGCCAAGGCGGGCGACGTATCGGAAAACTCTGCGGGGAGCGCGGAAGGGTCCGGCATCGTGCCGCCGTCCGAAGAGCAGGCCGCTTCGGACCGAACTGAAGCTGGTCCCGCGAAAAGCGGTACGGAAGACGGCGAGCAAGCGGGGCGCGCCCCGGAACAGTACGCGGACTTTACGCTTCCCGAAGGCGTCACGATGGACGAGGCGCAGACATCCGAGTTTAAGTCCTTCGCCAAGGAGCAGGACTTAACGCAGGAGCAGGCGCAGAAGGTCCTGGAGTTTGGCGCCGCAAAGATCAAGGACCTGACGGAAGCTCCGTACAAAGCGTGGAGCGACATGCAGACGAAATGGCAGGCCGAATGCAAGGCCGACCCCGATATCGGCGGGACAAAGTTCGAGCAGAGCATAAAGGACGCCGCGCTCGTGTTTACCCCCGGCGAATCCAATCCCTTCGTGGGATCGGCAGATGAAGCCAAGGCGCTGCGGGAGGCCCTCTCCGCCACTGGGGCGGGCAATAATCCGGCAATAGTGCGGCTTTTCGTGCAGATGGGGCGGCTCCTGGCGGAACCGGGACCTCTTACGGGCAAGCCGGCGGCAACGGACAAACAGGGAGATTTACTAGCAAAAATGTACCCCACGATGAGCGAAAGCCCCTAAAGGGCAATTAGGAATTAGAGCCTGCCCCGGAGGCGTATCTGATCCGGGGAATTAGGAATTAGGAATGAAAGGAACGGGGAATTAGGAATGGAGGAAACCGGCGCGCCGGAGGCGCGTTTTGCCTTTTTACTTTTTACTTTTTACTTGCGCGAAGCGCAGCGGAGTGAGCTATGGCGACAATTGGCCCTATGGCATTGACTTTAATGGACTGGGCGAAACGGGTGGACGATGACGGAAAGATTGCCGAAATCGTAAACCTGCTCTCACAGACCAACGAAATTCTGGACGACATGCTCTGGATGGAAGGAAACCTTCCCACGGGGCATAAGACGACGATAAGGACGGGACTTCCCCAGGCGTACTGGCGGTTACTAAACATGGGCGTTCCCAGGGGAAAGTCCACCACGGCGCAGATCACCGAGACCTGCGGGATGCTCGAGACCTATTCGGACATCGACGTGGACCTGGTGGCGCTTGCGGGAAACGACCGCGCGTTTCGGCTCTCCGAGGAACTGGCGTTTCTTGAAGGCATGAATCAGCAGATGGCCCAGACCATCTTCTACAACAACGTGACGACTACCCCTGCGGCTTTTATGGGGCTTGCGCCGAGGTATCCAAGCTCAAATACGGCCGTGGCGCAGACGGCCAATAACGTAATCAGCGCGGGCGGATCGAGTTCGACCTGCACAAGCATCTGGCTCATCCACTGGGGGCCGATGTCAGTTCACGGCATATTCCCCAAGGGGGCAAAGGCGGGTTTCCGGCAGGAAGACATGGGCAGGACCCCTGTCTATGACGCGAACGGAAACCCCTATTATGCATGGCGGACCCATTACAAGTGGGACGCGGGCCTGGTGGTGAAAGACTGGAGATACGCTGTGCGGATCGGCAATATCGACGTTTCGCAGCTTGGCGGCGGAAGTCCTCCAAACTTGATCAACCTGATGATCCGGGCGATCCACAGGCTGCCCACGCAGCCGGCGAGGGCCGGAAACGTGCAGACCTCCGACGCCCCGAGGCTGACCCTTGGGCAGGCGGGTTTTTACTGCAACCGCGCCGTTTCCACCTGGCTCGACATCCAGGCGCTCAACAAGCAAAACGTTTTGCTCCGGATGGAGGAATTCGACGGAAAGCCGGTGACCACGTTTCGAGGCATACCGATAAGGACGTGCGACCAGCTCTTGAGCACCGAGTCGAACATCTAGAAAGGCAATTAGGAATTAGAGCCTGCCCCGGAGGCGTATCTGATCCGGGGAATTAGGAATGAGGAATGACAGGAATTAGGAATGAGGAACGAGAGGAGACGTAAGGCCATGATAATGGATAATCTTTTGCTTTTTGACGGATCGGTGAGCTCGGGCGGAGCCCTCAGCGGCAGCGTAATTACGACCGCATGGGCAAACCCGGCGACGCCGGCCACATATACTTCAGTCAACACGATTGACACTTCGCAGATCGCTTCGACTGCGGCGGCCCAGGGCCGGGACATCGGCATAGGGGACGACCCGGCGCTTTTGCTCCTGGTGATAAACCCGACGGCGATTACGGGGTCTGCGAATTCGACCCTTCAGATTGCTCTTGCGGCGGCGCCGGACGGCGGGGGCGGGACCCCCGGCACTTACACGGTAATCGGACAAAGCCCGGCCTATGCGGTGGGGACGGGTGGGATTGCGGCGGGCACCGAGCTTTTCAGGATTCCGATCCCGGCATCGCTTTCGAGCGCAAGCCCGAAATTCTACCAGGTGCAGTACATCGTGGGGACGGCCAATATTTCCGCAGGCTCCGTCCTTGCCACGATCGTCCTGGACCGCGAGGGTCTCGGACCCAACCTGGCGTACGCGCAGGGAATACCGAGCGCGACTCTCAAGTACATGTAAAAGGGCAATTAGGAATTAGGAATGAGGAATTAGGAATGAAAACACTGAGTTACCAATTGAAAGATTCGATCTGGACGATCTCGGCCATTCCTAATTTCTAATTCCTAATTCCTAATTAGAGCGGAGTGACGTATGGCCAGGTACAAACTTTTGGCAGTGAGTTTTATTGACAACCGGCTTTGGCAGGAAGGCGAGACGATAGAGGTGCCGGACGATTTTCCGGCCGGACCTCACATGAAGCCTCTGGACACAGCGGCCAAGAAACGTGTGAAAGAACTTGGCATCGAGGTGGGGGCCTTCCCCGATGTCATAACAGAACTTACCGGGGGCGCCGCCGGCGTTCAGACCATCGGCGCTTCCCCGCAAGGGATAAGAAGCGGGATCGCCGCTTCCGAGGCGGACATAGGGTAGGTCCCTTCGGGGCAGGGCAAAAGTAAAAAGCATGTCCCCGCAGGTTTTAGGCGGGGAGAAAAAGGCAAAAATTATGAACTCCGCGCTTTTGCCTTTTGCCTTTTGCCTTTTTACTTCTCGCGGAGTGAAACGGAGCGAGACGTGGCTATAAATTTCCAGAGCAATGTCATCCCTGCCGGGTCGGTTGTGGACCCGAGCAGCGGCAACTATCTCCAGATAAACAGTTCCGGACAGATCGGTGTGTCCTCGGTGACGCTTCCGAGCGGGACCAATATCGTAGACGGCGTAAACGGCAGCTACAAGAGCACGGTGGCCCAGTTTCACAATGCCGACAACCAGGCCCTGGGGAGCGGGTACGGGCTGTGCACCGGCGGCATCACGCAGATCCTGAACCAGGCGAGCGGAAATCTTGACCGCGTGCGGGGGGCCGGATTTGACCAGTTGCCGGCGACAGGGATAACCGGCGGCCAGGGCTACAAGGCCATGGCGTTCCAGTGCTTGAGCACGACGGTCGTGGGAAGCGCCGGCAGCGCCACGGTTACGCTTTCGGGGGCAACGGGCCTTAAGGGGACGAACCACGGCGTGCCGTGGAAAATCCCGGTGGGCTCGGAGCTCGTCTATGATTACGGCGGAGCAAACCAGGAAAACATCCTGGTGACTGCGGTAAATGCCGCAACCCCGAGCATTACGGCGACCTTCGCCAACACGCACAGCGCAAACGTGATCGTGGTGGGATTTTCCTACAACCAGGAGCGCGACGCCGCCGGCGAAAACGACGGAGCGAGCGGATCCGGGACAGCGGTTGCCGCCGAGTACGAGTTTAACGGCTGCGGCCCCGGCGGGGCGAACAACTACGACCGGGCGAGGAACCTCCAGGCCAAGGGGATGAGCACGGCAACCATTTCAAGCGGGTCTTCGCAAGGGTCGACAAGCTTTACGCTCTCCTCGGGGCCTCCGGCTTCAGGCATAGGGTCGCTTCAGCCCGGCATGCCGATTCTTTGCTATGCTAGCGCCACGGGCTTTGGTGCGGGCACTTCGAGCAACCAGTGGGAAACCGTCTATGTCGGCTTAAACTACGTGCCGGGAAGCGC
>DASPQK010000121.1:0-9016 GCA_035624985.1 Syntrophobacteraceae bacterium
ATGAGAATCGCCTATTTCGACTGTTTCTCGGGGGCCAGCGGAGACATGGTTCTGGGATCCCTCATGGACGCCGGGCTGAGTGTCGAACGGCTCAGAGAGGAACTGGCAAAACTCCCTCTTTCACACTACGATGTGAAAGTGGAAAAGGTGATCAGGAAAGGTATCGGCGGAAGCCGGGCGATCGTAATCATAGACGAAGGCAACCATTCTCACCATCACAGGCGCCTTCACCATATAGAGGAGATCATCGGAACCAGCGGCCTCGATGAACCGGTAAAACAAAAAAGCCTCAAAATTTTCAGGCGGCTTGCGGAAGCGGAAGCCAAGGTCCACCGAACTACCGTGGATAACATCCATTTTCACGAGGTAGGCGCGATGGATGCGATCATCGATGTGGTGGGCGGCGTCGCCGGGTTGGCGGCCCTGGGGATCGAGAGGGTCTACTGCTCGCCGTTCAATGTTGGGACCGGTACTGTGGAGTGCGCACATGGGATATTGCCCGTACCGGCCCCGGCCACCGCCGAGTTGATCAGGGGCAAGCCTTTCTATTCCACCGGCGTCAAGGGCGAACTCCTTACGCCTACCGGAGCGGCGATACTTACGACGATTTCCTGCGGCTTCGGACCTCCGCCCTCTATGACAATGGATCAAATCGGCTACGGGGCCGGAACATCCGAACGGGATGTCCCCAACCTGCTCCGCATCCTGATTGGAGAAGCCCAGGACGAGCTGCGGGGCTATGAAAAAGAACATATCGCCGTCCTTGAAACCAGCATGGACGACATGAACCCCCAGTTGCATGAGCATCTTATGAGCAAAATGATGGGGATGGGGGCTTTGGAGGTATTCCTGATCCCGGTCCAGGTGGAGAAAAACCGCCCCGGAACACTTGTGACCGTAACCTGCCGGCCTCACCTTGTAGAGCGCTTTACTGACTTCCTTCTGCGCGAAACCACCGCAATTGGACTCAGATGGAGACTCGACAACCGGCTCAAGGCCCCCGGGACGGTCTGCGAAGTTGAGACCCAATATGGATCATTAAAGTGAAAAGCGGCCGAAACAGACGACGGCGTTACCAATATCTCTCCGGAATACGAAGACTGAAACCGGCGCGTAAGAAGTGAATGGAAGTCTGACTGGAAGTCTTGCTTTGAAAATGTTACAACAATCCAGGGCGGCTCGCTTCGGCCCCCAGCCGCCCCTGAGACCAAGCGTTACCTGCAACTGGAAAAAGGAATGATCGTGACATATCGTAAGTCGTTGCCGTCAGCGGCATTTTCTCCAGCCAGGAAGCAGATTATGTTCGGATCATCATTACAACTTTCGGCAACGGGAAGGAGAGCCTGATGAATGCGCTGACCCTTGTGTTCGTAGCTTTGTGCGTATTTGCGCTTGCCTATCGCTTCTACGGCATGTTCATTGCCAAAAGGGTCCTGGAATTAGACCCAAAAAGGAAGACCCCCGCTCACCGCCTCGAAGACGGAATCGATTACCAGCCGACCAACAAGTATGTCCTTTTCGGACATCACTTTGCAGCCATCGCGGCGGCAGGTCCCCTGCTCGGACCGGTCCTGGCGGCCCAGTTCGGCTATCTGCCCGGCGCCCTCTGGATCATTATCGGGGCGGTGGTTGCCGGGGCGGTTCATGATATGGTGATTCTTTTTGCTTCGTTGCGACATAATGGGAAAAGCATTTCGCTCATCGCCGAATCCGAGATCGGAAAGGCGGCGGGAGTCGTAGCCAGCTTCGCCGTTTTGTTTATTCTTATTCTGACCCTCGCCGGGCTTTCGCTGGCGGTCGTAAACGCCATGATGAAAAGCCCCTGGAGCACTTACACGGTTTTTTGCACTATACCCATCGCAATTATTATGGGTATCTGGATGCACAAGGTGCGGCCAGGAGACGTTGCAGGGGGAAGTGTGATAGGCGTTGCGCTGCTGGCCCTGGTTATTGTTACCGGCCCTTTTGTAGCCGCTCATCCGGTGCTCTCAAAATGGTTCTATCTTACCAAGGAACAGTGCGCCATCTTCATTCCGGTCTACGGTTTCGCCGCTTCAGCTTTGCCCGTCTGGCTGCTCCTGGTTCCCCGGGACTACCTTTCGACATACCTTAAACTTGGAACCATCACAGCGCTTGCAGTAGGCATATGCTTCGTTCACCCTTATCTCGAGATGGCGCCCCTGACCAAGTTTATAAGCGGCGGAGGCCCGCTCGTCGCTGCTCCGGGTTCGGTTTTCCCATTCCTTTTCATCACTATCGCATGCGGCGCGCTGTCGGGCTTTCACGCGATAATAGGCACTGGAACCACCCCGAAGATGATCGACAATGAACGGGACATCGTTTTCGTGGGATATGGAGCGATGCTTGTCGAAGGGTTTGTAGCCATAATGGCCCTCATTGCCGCCTGTGTGCTGGTTCCCTCCGATTATTTCGCAATCAATGCCTCTGCTGCGGCCTACAAGACCCTTGGCATGTCGCCCGTACACCTTCCCCAGTTGGCTGAGGCGGTCCAGGAAAATATCCAGGCCCGGCCCGGAGGGGCTGTTTCGCTCGCGGTAGGCATGGCTTATATATTCAGCTCCGTTTCCTTCATGAAGGGCCTTATGGCCTATTGGTATCATTTTGCAATCATGTTCGAGGCCGTTTTCATCCTGACAGCCATCGACGCCGGGACCCGAGTGGGCAGGTATCTTCTCCAGGAAATTATCGGCAGGGTCATTCCCAGTTTTTCCCCCGAGAGGAGATCGATTTTCGGCATTGTTGCAACTAGCGCCCTGTTCACAGTGTTCTGGGGATACCTGGTCTATACCGGTAACATCACGATGATCTGGCCTCTGTTCGGAATGAGCAACCAACTGCTTGCCGCGTGCGCCCTGATCGTCGGGACCACCGTGATCATAGGCATGGGGAAAATGAAATACTCATGGATCACCGCCGTTCCCGGAATCCTGATGCTTCCGGTCACTATGACGGCTGGCTACTACCTGGTAAAGGCCAACTACATTGCCGGTAACTACATCCTGGTCGGACTCCCCGCCGCATTAATGATCCTCATGGCGATCGTTTTCATTCTCGCCTTCAGAAAATGGTTTATATTGGGGCAAAAGGCGCCTCAGACTATGGAAAAGCTGGCGCCTGTCGCCTAAGGCCTCACTCATGCCGGGTCGCTTCCAAAGTGTCGGGAAAGGGGAGCTAAATGAAAAACAGCGGTTCCGAACTCCTTGAAATTATGTGCACAGTCGTCGAGATAAAGGAAAAAATGAAGTCCTTCTACGCCGAGGCATCGGGAAATTGCAGCGACCGGGTTGGAACCGAAACATTCCAGATGTTGAGGGATACCGAGCAGAAGCACCTGGACAGCCTCAATGCCATATATGCCGATCTGTCCAAAGGAGCAGGCGATCTCGATGCCTGCCGCTTTTATGACCTGGAAGCCCCGGACAGAAGCGAGATAATGAAAAAGCTAAAGCGCAAGCGGGCAAAGGTCTCACGGGCGTGCCTGGACGACGTTGCGGCAATTGAGACCGGGATGGAACTCGAGAACAAGGCCATAGAATTCTTCGTGAACAGGCTGAAAAAAGCTGTCGAACCGCCCATGCGCGAGCTGCTCAACCACATGATAGCTGAGGAGAGGTCCCACTATATAATGCTTGCGGATTTGAAATTCTATTATGTCGATACCGGGCACTGGTTAATGGAAAAGTCGAAGGCTGGTCTGGACGGAGCCTAAAAGGCCAGCCGACGCGGGGATGCGGGGACGCGGAGATATGCGGACGCGGGGACAACAGATCCGATATCCGATACCCGATATCTGATTTTCGAAACCAACCTCTCGTGTTTACGTGATTCAAATTAGGGTTTATACTGGACATGACTTGTGAAACCGGGTGTATCCGCTTGCCCGGTGGACGGCAATTTCACGGCCAGGCGCCAACGAGAGGGGACCCGGATGGATATCATATTCTATCAGGTAATTGCCGGTTTTTTCTGCGTAACGGTCGTCTCTTCGATCAGCTATCTGGTGGGACACCACGCCCAGGGCAGAAAGTTCAAAGCCCAGGCTGCCGTAGAGCGCGCTGAAATGCTTACCGTCGAGCGTGCGCTCAAGACTTTTTGGGATACCGAGAAGCAGAAACTCGAAGCCGGCAAGGCGGAGCTCGAACAGCGCATTCAATTTCTTGAAAGCAAGCTGGAGCAGTACCGCAGGAAAGCTGCCGGAGTCGGAATGATGGGGCTGCGTAAGAACAAACTTAGCGACATGCTTGTCACGCTGCTCATCGAAAATGAGTCCCTGGAAGAGAAGCTTTTCATGCAGAACCTTAAGCTCAAACAGGAAAGGGATGAATTTCTGGAAAACGAGCTTCGCAGCATCAGCTACAAACGCATACTGCTCTCCGAACTTCTTAACCTGACCGAGGTGCGCCGTGAGATGGAGAAGGCCATAAACGACAGGTCACGCCTCAAACGCCTGGAACTCAAGCAAAAAGACCTGGAGCCGCTCGATTACGCCCCGGCCGACTACGAGGAGGACGAAGAAAAAACCGACGTGTCCTGAGAAGAACCATGAGACCTTTCGAGTTGAAAAGCCATTTTGGGCCAACCGGCGACCAGCCCGAAGCAATCGAAAAGCTGGCGTCGAATATAGAAAGGGGGGTGGATGAACAGACCCTGCTTGGCGTAACGGGGTCGGGAAAGACTTTCACTATGGCTCACGTAATAGCGAAAGTCCAGAAACCCACTCTCGTCATAGCTCCTAACAAAACACTGGCGGCGCAGCTCTACGGCGAGTTCAAATCGTTTTTCCCCAAAAATGCAGTGGAATATTTTGTATCCTATTACGATTATTACCAGCCTGAAGCATATATACCCCAGACCGATACATATATAGCCAAAGACTCGTCCATCAACGAAACAATTGACAAGATGCGCCATTCGGCGACTCGTTCGCTGCTGGAGCGCCGGGACGTAATAATCGTTGCGAGCGTATCCTGCATATACGGGCTGGGCTCTCCCGAAAAATACCGGCAGGAACTCCTCCAGATTAAGACAGGTCAGCAAATCCCCCGGGAAGACGTCTTGCGCAAGCTGGTGGACATTCAGTATGAGAGAAACGACTATGATTTTCATCGCGGGGTTTTCCGCGTAAGAGGGGACGTGGTAGAGGTTTTTCCGGCTTATGAGGAGGACCGGGCTATCCGCATAGAGTTTTTTGGAGAAGAAGTCGATTCGATAAAGGAAATCGACCCCCTGACCGGGAGGACTTTCCGGCGTATGGACAGAGCCGACATTTACCCCGGGACCCACTATGTCACCTCGGCCGATGTCCTTGAGAGGGCGGTAAGCTCGATCAAATCCGAGTTGTCCGAAAGGCTCGAATTCTTCTACCGGGAGGGCAAATTCCTCGAGGCCCAGCGGCTCGACGAAAGAACCAGGTTCGATCTCGAAATGCTCATCGAACTCGGCTTCTGCCACGGGATTGAAAACTACTCCAGGCACCTTGACGGACGTGCGCCCGGGACACCCCCGTTCATTCTGCTGGATTACTTTCCCCGGGATTGGCTCCTGTTCATAGACGAAAGCCATATTTCGGTCCCCCAGATTCGCGGTATGTACAACGGCGACAGGGCCAGGAAGGAAACCCTTGTCCGCTACGGTTTCCGGTTGCCCTCGGCGCTCGACAACAGGCCGCTCGATTTTAATGAATTCGAAAACCGGGTGAAGCAGGTCGTCTATGTTTCGGCAACCCCGGGTCCCTATGAGCTTGCCAATACCAGGGGACGAATCATAGAGCAGATCATCAGGCCTACCGGCCTTGTCGATCCCCGCATCGAAGTGCGCCGTGCAGATTTTCAGGTTGACGACCTGATCGGCGAAATACGAAAGCAGGTCAAAGAAGGCCATCGCGTTCTTGTTACCACTCTCACTAAAAGAATGGCGGAGGACCTCACCGAATACCTCGCCGAACTCGACATCCGGGTCCGTTACATGCACTCGGACATCAACACCATCGAACGCATTGAGACGGTGCGTGACCTGCGGCTGGGGAATTTCGACGTCCTTGTTGGAATAAACCTGCTGCGGGAAGGTCTGGATATTCCGGAGGTGTCTCTCGTAGCGGTTTTGGACGCGGACAACGAGGGCTTCCTGAGGTCGGACAGGTCTCTTATTCAGACAGCCGGCCGCGCCGCCCGCAACGTGATGGGAACGGTTATTCTCTACGCCAACAACATCACCGACTCAATGCGACGCGCCATCGATGAAACCGACAGACGCCGAAAAAAGCAACTCGAATACAACGAAGCAAACAATATCGTCCCACGATCGGTAGAAAAAGACGTGGCTGACATTCTTGCCGATTACCGCCTAAAGCCGGGTTATTCGGAATTCGTTTTCGAACCGCAGGCCCCGTTCGATCGCTCAGACGGCCTCCTCTCCCCCGATGAACACATCCAGGCACTGGAAAAAGAAATGAAAGAAGCGGCCTCACGCCTCGAATTCGAAAGGGCGGCCCTCCTGCGCGACGAAATAAAAAGGCTTCGGGAGAAGCAGTTGTTGTTGCAATAACTGCGGTGACAAGAATCGGGAAGGATGTTCAGAACCTACGAGGCCATCTCATAGCTCCACGCATGACCCGAAGGCTTACGACTTCCAGAACACCATAAAAAAACCGCAATGGGCCATAACGGTCGGTGTTGTGTGTTATACACGTGCCTTGAAATTCCGCATTGCCGGCAGCATAGCCTGGAAATCGGTCCCGATTCGGTCGGAACCTGAGGTTATCGCATGGCTCCGGCTGAAAAATTGACCGCAGGTGTGTCCTTCCTCATGGGATCGTGTTTTAAACTGCTGTCGATTTAGGAAACATTGACTCAAGCCGCGGAATTGTGATACTGGTTGATACGGGTTTTGCCCTTGATGAAAAAGTCTGGAGGCTCTTTGTGTCGGGCCGCATTATCTTCTTGACTGAAGCCGCCAACGCTATAGGCGTTGCGCCGATCACCTTGAAGCGCTGGCTGCTTGAGGGCAGGTTCCCCGGAGTTAAACGGGACCGGAACGGCTGGAGAATCTTTACCGGCGAGGATATCCGCAGGATTAAAGCCTTTGCTGAAAAGCGGGCTTCGCCTGCTCCAGTTCAACTCGCTCTCTTCCGGGAAAACGCCTCAGCGGCTTACGAGGATAGAACAGCATCGTTCAGGGATTCAGCGTTCAACGGCAACAAGAACCTGCCTTTTCACCGTTGGGTCCCATGGATTGCGGGGTTTTCTTCGAACTTCGTTGAGGATTGCTTCAGGAATTACATCAGTCCGGCTGTTCCGGCATCAAAAGTGACCATACTCGATCCTTTCGCCGGGGTCGGCACTACCCTGACCGAGGGTATTATGCACGGCTATAATGTTGTCGGGTTCGAAATTAACCCATATGCTTATCTGGCCTGCAAAATGAAACTGTCGGCAATGGGTTTGAATGCAAGCCTGGTGGACGAAGAGCTGCAACGGTTCCTGCACTACTATGCAGGTAGAGCCGCTGACAAGAACTATAAGCCAAGGAGCCGCCCGCCCGACAAGTTTGAAACCAGGGCGGCTTTTTTCAGCCCCGAGGTTGAGCGAAAGGCGCTTATCGCAATTGATTTTTTATCCAACATCAAAAGCTTAGAAGTAAAAGACCTGTTCAGGCTGGCTTTCGGCACCGTGATGGTTAGTTTTTCCAACTATTCATATGAGCCAAGCCTTGGGAGAAGAGAATCTTCCGGGAAGGAAAACATTTTAGATGCGCCTGTCGAACAGATCCTGGCCGCCAAAATCAGGGATATGTCGTCGGATATCAAGGAATTTGAAGAACTCTACAGGGAGATAGTTACCAACAACAAGGCGCAGGTTTTCAATGAAAGTTTCTTCAGGGCGCTTGATTTCTGCGAAGGCGGCACGGTCGATCTTTTAGTGACATCACCCCCATATCTCAACAACTATCATTATCTCAGGAATACCCGTCCGCAACTTTTCTGGCTTGGTATTGCAACCGACCCGAAGGAACTGCGCCCAATCGAGCATGAAAGCTTCGGCAAGTTCTGGCAAACCGTTCGGGACCGGGAAACAATACCCCTTGAATTTTGCCATACTTCGCTGGAAAAGGACCTCCAACTTCTCAGGGAGATAAACTCCGAAAGGAAGACATACGGGGGGCATGGATGGGCAAACTACGCAGCCACTTATTTCAATGACTCATACAGGTTCTGCAAGCTTGTAGGACAGTTATTGAAACCTGCGGGCATCGCAGTTGTAGTGATAGGCAACAGTATACTTCAGGGTCTGGAAATAAGGACGGACGAAATATTCGCGGACATTGGAGAACTGGTTGGGCTGACGAAAAAAGAGATCATCCTTCTGCGGACAAAACGAACAGGGTCAAGCATCGTTGACTCTTCAGTGCGCGCCGGGAAAGCCAAGAAGGCAACCCTTCTCTATGAGACCGCCGTCATATTGGGGCGGTGACTATCGTGTCCGTCTGGCGCTGACATATGCGTCAATTCTCTTCACCAGTTCGTCATAGTCCGGTGCTTTCCCCATACATCTTTCTGCCCAACTCCTGCCGGGATGCAAAACGTCCCAGCCTGACTTTGCCTGGTTGTACCTGCCTTTGCCGGGATCATGATTTCCAAAGCCGTCTGTAATCGAATTTCACAAAGGCTGAAACTTCCCGATAAGACTCGCTTCTACGGGACCAATAATCCCGCTCTCGTTCCCGTAATTCTACTCTTGGCCATGCCTCACGCCGGATATTTTGGAGATGGCATACTACTTTGGTGCTAACTTTAGTGCTACATACTACAGTTAGCATTTTCTGCTCTCTAGTACTTGCTTGCAAAAGTGCGCGTAATAATCATTCGTGTTCGTCACCCCGGCAGTCCCGGCAGTGCATTTGAGCCGGGATCAAGAGCCGGGGTCCAGGGGGTTCCTGAGGTGAGATCAGAGCTATAGGGGTAGGGACAGCGCATTGGATTGCACTGCCCCTCCCTCCG
>DASPQK010000122.1:0-7610 GCA_035624985.1 Syntrophobacteraceae bacterium
TGCCTCCTGAACCAAAGGGTTTAGCTTAAAGATTTGCATTTGGGAGCGATTTGCAAGGCCCACGGTTTCAAAGCATACCCTCCTGGTTTGCTCTTCACTAATTAATGAGCCTTCTGCGCATCACCATCAGGGCGACCGGGAAAAGCAAGGCGAACATAACGGCTATGTATGCTATGCTCAGGCCGATGTCGGGCCTCAATTCGCCCAGGCAAAGGGCGCGGCAGAGGTACACCAAGTGGGTCAGGGGAAGCGCCGAGGATATTGTTCCGGCCCATGCGGGAAGGGCTGAAACAGGGAAAAAGGTGCCGCTGAAAAGAAACATCGGGGTGATGAAGAGAAAAATCGGCAGGTTAAACATATCGATGGTGGCCAGAATACCGGTAAAAATCATCCCTGCCGTTCCGAAAGCGAGCCCTCCCAGGAAAGAGAGCGGCAGAATGAGCAGCCCGTGAGGAAAATAGACAAATCCGAAAGAGCTTACCACCACGAGCATTATTGCAGTTGCGATAACCGACTTGGTGGCGCCCCATACAATTTCGCCGGCAATGATATCTTCCAGGGAAAGAGGAGTGGCCATCATGGCGTCGAAGGTTTTTTGGTAGTACATACGGACGAACGAAGCGTAAGTATTTTCGAAAAATGAGTTGTACATCATTGTGATCGCCAGCAGCGCCGGGGTTATGAAAACGATGTAAGGAACCTCTTCCCCGTGGTACTGCACCCGGCCTATCAGGGCGCTCATTCCCAGCCCGAAAGCTGCAAGGTATAGAAGCGGCTCGAGAAGGGGCACGAGAAAGTTTACGAGCCAGATTTTGCGATACACGAGCACATTGCGCTGCCAGACGCGGATAAAGCGCCATGAGATATTCGTGATCTGAAAAGAGCCGCTCATTCGCGAAGTTCCCTTCCCGTAAGCCTCAAGAAAACGTCTTCAAGAGTCGCCAGCCTCTTTATGCAGGTTTGGTTGCAAAACTTATCCCCTATCAGGTCGAAAAGTCTATCGGCCTCCTTGCCGTAGATGATCATCCGATGGTTCAGGGAATCGTGGAGGAAATCGTGGGCATTTACAAATTCCTTCACATCGGCTTCCGGGTTTACGATCTCGACCACGTGATCGCCGGCATATTCACGGATCAAATCGGCAGGATTCCCCTCCACCAGTATCTTGCCGTGGTCCATGATTATTAGCCTCTCGCACAGCCGCGAGGCCTCGTCCATGTAATGGGTGGTAAGAAGGATCGAAAGCCCGCTTGCTTGAAGCAGTTCAAGCCGCTCCCACACCTGATGTCTTGCCTGTGGGTCGAGTCCGGTGGTGGGTTCATCGAGGATGAGCAGCTGCGGATTGTTGATGAGAGCGCGTGCAAGCACCAGCCTGCGCATCATTCCCCCCGAAAGGCTGGTCACTTTGTCATCTTTTCGAGTCTCAAGGGCGATAAACTTCAGGAGTTCAAGCGCCCGGTTCCGGCTCTCCTTTCGGGCAATATTGAAATAGCGCGCAAATATCTCCAGGTTTTGGAGGACGGTGAGGTCGGGGTCGAGGTTATTTTCCTGCTGACATACGCCGATTTTGGATCTTATCTGCCGCCACCTGGAGTTTATGTCAAGACCAAAAACCTCCAGCCGCCCGGAAGTCATTGGTGAAAACCCATATACCATGCGTATCGTTGAGGTTTTGCCTGCGCCGTTTGGGCCGAGCAAACCCAGGCATTCGCCGGAAGCCAGGTGAAACGATACTCCGTCAACCGCCGGGAAACTGCCGAAATTTTTTCGCAAGTCCGCAGCTTGAACTATGTGCACTCACTCAGTCCTCAGTCCCCATGCCTCGGTCCTGCCTCCGGGTTGCTACTCGACGCGGTGAGAGATCCTCTCCTCGATAGTCCAGTCATCGACGTCAATATACTTGAAGACTCCGGGCCTGTCGGGCAGAATGACCCGGCTGATGCCTGCATTGATGATTACTCGCTTGCACATAAGGCAGGGAACGATCTCGGAGACCGACTCGCCCGTTTCCGCTTCGATGCCTACCAGGTAAAGTTCGCCCCCCACCATGTCGAGCCGGGACGCATGGATTATGGCGTTCATCTCGGCATGAACCGCCCGGCAAAGTTCATAGTTCTGCCCGGCGGGAATATTTCTTTCCTGGCGGAAGCAGTACCCGAGGTCGATACAATTGGAAGTTTGTCTCGGGGCTCCATTATAGCCCGTGCTTATTATCTGATCGTTTTTCACAATCACCGCGCCGAATCTGCGCCTCAGACAAGTGCTCCGCATTGCCACAGCTCGGGCGATATCCATGTAGTACTGGCTTTTTGTCGGTCTTTGCATTTTCGCCCCATGAATGATCGGATTGCCACTATTTAGATCACTAAACACCAAAAATTCAATCCGAAAATGAAAGTGATTTTTGCGTTGACATCGCGAGGCGGACTCTTATGTAATTCTAACTCCGTTGATTATGCAACCATGGGAAATGCGCGTGCCGACTGTCTATGGTCTATTGAATGCAGGGACAAACTGAAATGGCTCCAGACGAGGTTTACGACGTTATCATCATCGGTGGCGGTCCCGCCGGTCTTACGGCGGGGATCTATGCCAAACGGGCTGCCCTGAGGTCCGTGCTTATCGAGAAAGGGGTCCCTGGCGGCCAGGTGGCTACCACAAAGGGGGTGGAAAACTACCCGGGGTTTATCGAGATAAGCGGGTTGGATCTTTCGGACAAATTTTTTCAGCACGCAAAGTGGTACGACCTTGAGACAATCCAGCAGGAGGTCGTGGCGATAGAGCCCGGTATCGACTTCCACTCGGTTCGCCTCGCAAATGGAGAAATCCTCAATGCGCACAGCTTGATTCTGGCCGCAGGAGGCACCGCCCGGAGGCTCAACGTTGCAGGCGAAACTGAAAATTTTGGCAAAGGGGTCTCCTATTGCGCCACATGTGATGGATTCTTTTTCCGCGATAAAATCGTTTGTGTTGTGGGCGGCGGCGACACGGCCCTGGAGGATGCGCTTTATTTGGCGAAGATAACCCGGCGCGTTTATTTGATCCACAGGCGCGATGAGTTCCGGGCAAGCAGAATTGTTCAGCAGCGCATCCGGTCCGAGCCGCGGATTGAAATAATTCTGAATACGGTTGTCACAAAGATTGAGGATAATGAGCGGGGTGTGCGGGCAGTCGCTCTAAGGAATACCCGGACCAATGAAGAAAGAGAGCTTGAGGTCGAAGGAGTTTTTATTTTCGTTGGTTTTTCGCCAAACAGCGCGCTTGTGCCCATGGAGGTAAAAACGACAGCCTCGGGTTACGTGCTGACGGATGAGAAATGTGAGACAAATGTTGCAGGGATATTTGCCGCCGGGGATTTGAGGCAAAATTATGCCAAACAGATAGTAATTGCTGCCGCCGAAGGCTGTATAGCTGCATTGGCGGCGGCTCGTTACGTGGAAGCCAGAAAGTCCGGTCTGAGACATGCTGCCGTTCAGGGATTGTAAAAACCCGGTCGGCAATGAGCCAGCCGGACCGGAGGAAGCGAATCTTGGAAATGAATCGTAGAACTGCGGCAATAAAGGCGGCTTTGCTGCTCGTTTTTATAGCAGCGGCTGTGGTGCTTGTGCGTTTGACGCCTGTCAAAGAGTATTTGAGGGCCGAAGAGTTGGGCCGTTTGCTCGAAGCCGCCGGAGTCTGGGCGCCTCTGGTCTACGTCGTAGTATATATAGCAGGCATCTGCCTCTTCCTGCCGGGAACGCTTTTGACAGCCCTGGGCGCTGCAATATTCGGTCCTTACCTTGGCTTTGTGTACGTATGGTTTGGGGCTGTGGCCGCCTCCGGCCTTGCTTTCTTTATCGGGCGCTATCTCGGAAGAGATTTTGCCGCCTCGCTCATCGGGGACAAGCTGAAAAAATACGATGACGCCATTGCCCGAAACGGCTTTGCAACCGTGCTTTACCTGCGCCTTGTCTATTTCCCTTTCACGGCTATGAGCTTCGGTATGGGCCTCACCGGGGTGCGTTTTATCGATTACTTTGCCGGAACGGCGCTGGGCATTATCGTGGGCACCTTCATCTTCACTTTCTTTGTCGGAACGGTAAAAGAGGCCTGGGCAAGCGGCCGATGGGAAGAACTTCTCTCATGGAAGATTTTCTTCTCCGTCGGGCTTTTCGTGTTTTCGTTCTTCATCCCGAAAATTGTCGAGAAGATAAAGCTCTCATGGGGGAGGAAGACTGACTAGGGCCCTGCTTGTCGTTTAACCCATCCCTGTTGCGGCCGGTTGGGATGAAGCCTTTTGAGCAGCGGCAGGAGCGCCCGGAATTCCTTTGTGCCCGCCCGCTTGAGCAGTTCGAAGATGATCATCTCTGTGGAACTTATCACAGCCCCCGCCCTATCCAGGCGATGGATGCCGGTTTGCTTGTCGGAACCGTTCCGAGATGTCACCGCGTCTTGAGCGACATGCACGCGATAGCCAAGACGCAACGCTCCGACTCCTGTTTGAAAGATGCACACGTGCCCTTCCAGACCCGCCAGAAGCAGCGTTTTGCGCCCTGTTTCGGCAATTGCCCGCGCGATCCCCTCGTTTTGGAAGCAATCGAACTCCAATTTTCCCAGAATCCTGGGCTGCGAAATCTTGGAAGTCAGCTCGGCCACAAACCCGCCTAATTTATCAGGATTGTGGACAGAGAAGAAAACGGGAATTCCAAAAAGCTCTGCGGCCTCGATCAGCGCCCCTGCATTCGACACCGTGCGTTCCGGGCCGATGCAATAGTCGAGCAATGTTTTCTGGATATCGACAAGCAGCAAAGCGCAGTCCTCACGATCCAAAAACTCCCGATAATCGTTCATCTCCATCTCCTCCGATTCATAGATTAAAGTCTCAACCCCGCTATAGCAAGACTGCCTGCCGTAATTGTGGAATTGATTGACTCTTAAATAGGCTGCATGCATAATTCGCATCTCCGTGTCCGAGTTATCCGGAGCGGACCCTCAAGGGCTTGCGCGATCAAAACCTGTTGTTGTCCGGGTGTAACTTCAATGTAGCCATGAAGGAGGGCAAAAATGGAAGAGCCGTTGGTTTTGGAAGATCGATCCGGACAGACGAGCATTCTTACGCTCAATCGGCCGGAGGTAATGAATTCATTGAATTTCCCGCTGGTCCTTGCAATCAGGGAAAAGGTCGAAGCTCTTCAGTGGGACCCGGAAGTGCGGGTAATAATCATCACGGGAGCAGGACAAAAGGCCTTCTGCGCTGGAGCCGACCTCAAAGAAAGAGCGACGATGCCTGAGGAGAAGGTGAGGCAATACATCCTTACTCTTCGCAATTTGTTTACCTTCATCGATTACATGCCCAAGCCGTTCATCGCGGCAGTAAACGGAGTTGCTCTCGGGGGCGGCACCGAGCTCGCTATGGCGTGCGACATACGGATTGCCTCCGAAAATGCATCAATGGGGCTCACTGAGACCAGGCTTGCCATAATACCTGGTGGGGGCGGCACTCAGCGCCTACCGCGCATTGTAGGGCGCAGCAAGGCCAAGGAACTGATCTTTACGGGCAGGCGGGTGGATGCAAATGAAGCCCTTGCAATCGGTTTGGTCAATAAGGTTGCGCCTGCCCAAAGCTTGGTAGATGAGTGCGTCCGGATGGCTGCAATGATTTGTGAAGGAGGACCGGTTGCCATTGCTCAGGCAAAGTACGCAATAAACCACGGCTTGGAGGTCGATCTTCATTCGGGTCTGGCCATCGAATCGAATGCCTACTGGGTTACAATTCCCACGGAAGACCGCCGGGAGGCGCTGGCCGCTTTTAATGAAAAGAGGAAACCGGCATTTAAGGGAAAGTGATTTAAGAACCTCACAAGGAGACCGCAACGATGAATGAAGAACAGGTCCCACTAACAACTGCAAAGAGAGAGCCGCTCTGGGTCCCATCGGCCGAGTGGGAAGCAAAGGCCAACGTGACCCGGTTCATCGAGTTTGTAAACAGGACGTGCGGGCGGAATATAGGTTCCTATGCCGACCTCCACAGGTGGTCTACAGAGTGCATACCGGAGTTTTGGGCTGCGGTTTGGGACTTTGTAGAAATAAAGGCCTCCCGCAAATACGACAAGGTTGTCGAAGATATCGCCAGGTTCCCCGGAACGGAATGGTTTCCCGGCGCCAGACTCAACTTTGCGGAAAACCTTCTCAGATTCAGGGACGATAAAACGGCGCTCATATTTCGGGGTGAAGACAAAATAGCCGCCTCAATGACTTATGGCCAACTCTACGATTCGGTTGCGCGCCTGTCGAAGTCACTTCGAGATATAGGGATCGTTGCGGGCGACCGGGTTGGCGCCTACATGCCAAACCTGATGGAAACCGCGATAGCGATGCTCGCCGTCACCAGCATTGGGGCGGTCTGGTCATCCTGCGGCACCGAACTGGGGGCAGGAGCCGTACCCGACCGTCTGGGTCAGATCGGACCGAGGGTGCTGTTTACTGTTGACGCGCAGCTCTACAAAGGCAAAGCCATAAACGTGCTGGCGAATGTCGACAGGATCGCTAAGGAAATACCGTCGCTGGAAAGAATAGTTGTAACGCCCTATGTGGAGAAGCGGCCTGAGATCGGCCACCTCAAAAATGGTGTGCTCTTTGCCGACTTTCTGTCAAAAGATGCGCCGGAAATCCAGTTCGAGCAGCTTCCATTCGATCATCCCGTTTACATCATGTTTTCTTCCGGGACGACCGGAAAACCTAAGTGCATGGTCCAGGGGGCCGGCGTTCTCATAAATCAGCTCAAGGAACTTATAATCCAAACCGACCTCAAACGCGAGGATAGAATTTTCTACATCACTTCGCCAAGCTGGATGATGTGGAATTGGCTTATCTGCTCGTTGGCTGTGGGTTCCACCGTCGTGCTCTACGACGGCAACCCCAGCTATCCGGACTGGGGGGCGATGTGGAAACTTGCACAGGACGAGAAGATCACCATTTTCGGCCTCAGCGCGAGCTATATCAATTTTCTGAAAAGCGCCGGCGCCAGTCCGGGAAAGACTTACGACCTCTCCTCGCTCAGGGCCATGTCCCAAACCGGCTCATCTCTTTCTGCCGACGGGTTCGAATACGTTTACAGGGAAATCAAGGCTGACATGCACTTTAACTCCATTGCCGGGGGGACCGACATCAATGGTTGCTTCGCCATAGGGACCCCTATCCAACCCGTATATGCAGGGGAATTACAAAGTCCGGGCCTGGGCATGAAGGTGAAGGCTTATGACGAGTCGGGAAAGCATGTAGTGGACAAGGAAGCGGAGCTGGTCTGCGAAGCCCCGGCGCCTTCCATGCCTCTGTACTTTTGGAACGATCCGGATTTTGCCAGGTACAAGAGTGCCTATTTCGACGTCTTCCCCGGTGTTTGGCGGCATGGAGACTGGATCGTTTTCCATAGTGATTCTGGTGGGATAACTTTTCTTGGCCGCTCCGATTTCACTTTGAAACCCTCGGGTGTGCGCATAGGTCCGGCTGAAATCTACAATGTTGTTGAAAATATCGAAGGTATAGCTGACAGCATGGCAGTCGGCCAGGATTGGAAGGGCGATCAGCGTGTCATACTTTTTGTCAGGCTTGCTGCAGGATATATATTGACC
>DASPQK010000123.1:0-14523 GCA_035624985.1 Syntrophobacteraceae bacterium
CAAAGCAGCCGCGGTGAGCGGGCATGGGACATCTACTCCAGACTGCTCAGGGATCGGATCGTCTTCCTTGGGACGGCAATCAGCGACGATATCGCCAATGTGATTATCGCCCAGATGCTTTTCCTCGAATCCGAAGACCCCGACAAGGACATTCATTTCTATATTAACTCTCCGGGCGGCCTGGTTACCGCCGGCCTGGCGATTTACGACACGATGCAGTACATAAAACCCAAAGTTGAAACACTGTGCATGGGACAGGCCGCCAGCATGGCGGCGATCCTGCTGGCTGCCGGACAAAAGGGCAAAAGATTCGCGCTCCCCCACGCCCGCATAATGCTGCACCAGCCGATGGGCGGCTTCCAGGGGCAGGCGACCGACGTCGATATCCAGGCCAAGGAAATCTTGAGGCTCCGCGAAGACCTCAACCAGATACTGGTAAATCACACGGGTAGGCCCGTCGATCAGATACAGCGGGATACCGACAGGGACTTCTACATGTCCGGAGCACAGGCCAAAGAATACGGACTCATCGACGAGGTCATCCTGGAAAGAGGCGCCGAACGGCCCTTGAAGCCGGTTTGATACGGGCTCCCTTTCGAGAGTGTGTCGACAGTGACGATAGGCTCTCCAGCCGTCGTTGTGCTCCCTCTAACGATCCTGAAGGGAAGATTAAATTCGCTGCATCGGTAAGTCCCAATTGAATCTTGAAATCCTGGAAGTATTGCAGATCACCGTCACGCTGCTTGCGAACATGGCGAAGGCGGCGATCAGCGGATTCAGGGCCCCGACAGCCGCAAGCGGAATCCCAAGGATGTTATAGAAGAAGGAAAAAACAAGGTTCTGCCTGGTGATTCTGAAAGAAAAGCGGGAAAGTTCGAGCAGTTCGGCTACCTTTACCAGACTGTCTCCCAGCACCGCCGCATCGGAGCATTCCCTGATAAGATTTGCGCCTGCCCCAAACGTTATTCCAATGTCTGCGCGGGCAAGCGCTGCAGCATCGTTTATCCCGTCACCGACCATTGCAACCCGTTTCCCCTGCGCCTGTAAGCCTTCAATTATTAGTGCCTTTTCCTGCGGGCGCCTTTGACCGGCGAAATTATCGGCCCCCGCCTGCAAAGCGAGGGTCCGGGTAGTTTGCTCCGAATCTCCCGAAACCACCCATACCGAGATTCCCTCGGAGTGAAGTCTGGATACGATTTCGGCAGCACTGTCTCTGAGCCTGTCGCCAAAGACAAAAAAACCTCTTACTGCATTATCCCAGGCGAAGAAGACGATTGTAGAGCCGGCGGCCTCCAGAGCCTGCGCCCGGTTACGCAACTCATCGGGGATTTCAAGACCACGGTCCGCCACAAGCTCTTGTGAGCCCGCAACCACCTCGCCCGACCCCGTTAAAGCCATTATTCCCATCCCTTCCCTGGCCTCGAAAGAAAGTACTTCCTCGAGTTCGATCGACCTTTCGCGCGCAACCTTTACGATCTCACGGGCCAGGAAATGATCCGACTTTACTTCGGCCGAGGCGACCCGTCGAAGGGCTTCATCAACATCAGCGCCCTCTCCTGCCACTGTCTGGCGAAGGATGTAGCTGCCCTCGGTCAATGTCCCGGTTTTATCGAAAATCACTACGTCAAGCCGTCCCGCCCCTTCCAGGGCGGCGGGATTGCGAATGAGCATGGCCGAAGCGCGCGCCTTGGCGATCTCAGCCACCCGGGCAAGAGGCGTGGCTATTCCCAGAGCGCAGGGGCATGTTATTACAAGCACGGCCAGGGCCCGCAAAAGGGCTTCTTCCGGCGGTGTGGACCAGTAGAGAGCAAAGATGAAGATCGAAGCGGAAAACGCCAGCACAGCCGGGACCAGCACCCGCATGAGACGGTCCGCGAAAAGTTCCAGCCGGTTCTTGGTGGAAAGAGCCTCTTGGATAAGCGTAATTATCTGGGTCAGAGAACTCTCGCTGCCTGGACGGTCGGCCTCGAACTTCGCATCTCCATCGACCATCAGAGAACCGGCGCAGACCTCGGCGCCGGCTGCTTTCCTGACGGGACGCGATTCCCCGCTTATTACGGACTCGTCAAAAACAGCCTCCCCGGAAACGATGCGTCCGTCGACTGGCACGCGCTCGCCGGGCGAAACGAGGAATAAATCACCTTTTGAAACTTTCTCGGATGCCGTCCAGTTTTGCCTGCCCTCCCTCACGATTCGGACCTTCCCGGTAGTTGCGTGAAAAAGAGCGGTGATAGCGCCCGAGATTCTTTCTTTAGCCCGGCTCTCGATGAACCTTCCCAGCAAAACGAGAGTGACAAGCATCGAGGCTGTGTCGAAATATATATAGAGGCTTCCCCGCAACATGGCTGCAACGCTGTAGAGATAGGCGGCGAGCACTCCTGTGCCGATAAGCGTATCCATTGTTGCGGTCCGATGCCTTATGCTCCAAAATCCACCCCTGAGAATGGGCCAGCCCCCATAGAAGACGACCGGCGAGGCAATTACCCAGAGGGTATAGGAAAAAAGGGCTGCGCCCTCCTGTCCTATCTGCCCGAAAAAACCGGCCCACAGAGCAAACGAGATCATCATGATGTTCATGCTGAGGATCGCAGAAATCCCTAAACGCACAACCAGCTTTCCGCTTTGGCCCGAATCCAGTGCGGACTCTGCCTCAGAGGCCCTGTAGCCCAGCCGTGATATGGTCTCCATGATGGTTTTGGGCTCGACGAGGTGGGGCATGTACCTGATGCGGGCTATGTCCGAAAAAAAGAAGATGTTTGCGCTCAATACTCCATCCATTTTGACTACAAGCTGCTCGATCAGCCAGGAGCAGGCGACGCACCACATTCCTTCGATCCGGATGGAAAGTTCCTGCGATAGGCGCGCCTCGATGTCGGGGTCCGGGATCGCGGTTCCCTGCCCCTTCGGGGAGGCACGGTCGGAGGTCGCATATCGGATAGCGGAGCCGGGATTCTCCGCTTCTGCCGATGGAATGAGGCCCGCGGTGACGCAGGCCTTATAGAGTTCGGTTTCTCGATAATCTTCTGTGATCCCTTCAGGTCTGTTGCACAAAATTTGAAACACATACATGCAGCCGAGGCAGCAAAAATGAGCCGTACTGCCCGAAACCTGCTGGGAGATATTCGAACTCCCCACTGGAAGACCGCACAGGCGGCAGAAGGTGTCTGATTGCAGCCCAGGCAAATGTGTCTTTCACCTCGCTAATATTTAAGGAATTTCAATCCGGCCTCATCCCTGAGTCCCTGGCCATTGATTGCACAAATCGAGACTGAAGGCAAACGCAACGCTCAAGGAAAACCTGATGAAATTATGATGCACCTGGCTTTTGATGGTAAAAAGTCAGGCGGGAAGTGTTGGCGCGATGGGACTACCCGGACTTCCTGGGCCTTTATCGCGTCTTATACCGGGTTGCGTTCAATTCGTTACCTTCGGGAGGGCGTAAAGCCCTCCCTTACGTAGCGGCGGGGTTCATCCCCGCCCGATATTGAAAGCAACTCCGTATTAGGGGATTAAACTGGTGACCGACCGGCCGGGCACTCACTGTCGACCGCGCAAAATTCCATTGTCAGATCGATGGCCTTTGCCGAGTGGGTAAGTGAGCCGCAGCTCACGAAATCGACCCCTGTTTGCGCTATGCTGCGAACGGTTTCGAGGTTGACACCGCCGGATGCCTCAAGCAGGACGCGGCCCCTGGCGACCGCGACGGCCTCTTTGAGCCTGTCGGGCGTAAAATTATCGAGAAGCACTACGTCGGCCCCTGCAGCGATAGCCTCATCGAGCTGCTCGATGTTTTCCACTTCGACCTCGATGCGAAGAGTATGGGGAGCGTTTTGGCGCGCGAGGCGAACCGATTCCTTCAAACCCCCCGCTGCCGCGATGTGGTTGTCCTTGATGAGGATGCCGTCGGCCAGGCCGAACCGGTGATTCTTCCCGCCCCCATGCCGCACGGCCTCTTTTTCCAGGCTTCGCAAAAGAGGGGTTGTCTTTCGTGTATCCAGCAGCCTGCATCCGGTTCCCCTTAAGGCATCCACCATTTTCCGTGTCATTGTGGCAATCCCGCACAACCGCTGGGCGAAATTTAGGGCAGTCCTCTCCGCCGTCAAAAGAGTGCGCACCTTGCCCTCGATCCTGAACACCGCAACATCGGGACCGACTTGTTGCCCATCTTCGAACAGGCAGTTTACACTGATTTGCGGGTCCAGGAGTTCGAATACCCTGCGGAACGGTTTTGAACCCGACAGAACGAAAGGTTCGCGCCCGAAAACGACTGCGCTTCCATGCAGGTCGGCGGGGATGACACACAACGTCGTTACATCCCCGCTCCCGATGTCTTCGGCAAGCGCCTGGCGGAGCAGTTCATCCATTTGCATCCCTCGTCCGCTCACCCTGCCCGGCTTTCCCGCAACCCATTCATGATCTCGAGTCTGCGGTTCAATTTGTCGATCTTTTCGCCAAGCCGCACGTTCTTTTCGCGTTCCTTTTCGATTACCTCATGGGGGGCTTTCTGGAGAAAATCATCGTTGGACAGCTTCCTGTGGGTCAGTCCCAGTTCTTTTTCCAGTTTGGCCAGCTCTTTTTGGAGCCTGCTTGACTCGCTGTCGAAATCCAGGATATCTTTGAGCACGACAAAAACTTCCATGTTCCTGACCACCGCCCCCGCCGCGTACCTCGGTTTGGCTATCTTGCCGGCCTTGGCGATCGTGAGCTTCGAGACTTTGCCCAGGTCGGCGATAGTGCTCTGGTGAACTTTGAGGAGATCCAATTCCGCGTCCTGCACACACAGGCACGCCACCTCCACCTTGAGCGCCGGGGAAACGTTCATCTCGCCGCGGATATTGCGGATTGCAACGATGACCGCCATAAGTGTTTCCATCTGCTCCTCGGCTTCGGGATCGATCCATTCGGCCTGGGCTTCCGGAAAGGCCGCTTTCATGATGGTCATGCCGGAAGTGTGAGGCAGCCTGTGCCAGACCTCTTCGGTTATGAAAGGCATCACCGGATGCAGAAGGATCAGGATTTTTTCCAGAACCACTGCCGCAACAGACCTCGCAAGGTCTCCAGCATCCGCGCCCCTGCCGTAGAGGTCTGGCTTGATTATTTCCAGGTACCAGTCACAGTACTCGTGCCACAGGAACTGATAGAGGACCTGAGCATATTGATTGAAATAATAGTTGTCCAAAGACTCGACGGTTTCTGCGGCAACCCTTTGAAGGCGGCTAAGAATCCAGCGGTGGGCAAGTCCCAGAACCTCGCCCCCCCGGTCCTTTTCCCAAGGCTTGGCGGGAGCTTCCGGGAGCCGCACCGGCCCTTCGAAGTCTGCAAGGTTCATTAGAACAAGCCGGGCAGCGTTCCATATCTTGTTAACAAAATGTTTGTAACCTTCGATTCGTTCCTCCGAAAGCCTGATGTCCCTTCCCTGGGCCGCGAAGGCCGTTAGGGCGAACCGCAAAGCATCGGTCCCGTATTTGTCCATCATGAGGAGCGGGTCGATTACATTTCCCCTGGATTTGCTCATCTTCTGCCCCTCCGCATCCCGAACTAGGGCATGAACATAGACCTGCCGGAATGGGACTTCCTTCATGAACTCAAGTCCCATCATCATCATTCGGGCGACCCAGAAGAACAAAATGTCGAAGGCCGTGACCAGAACGGAAGTGGGGTAGAATTTCTCCAGATCCAATGTCTTGTCGGGCCATCCCAGGATCGAAAAGGGCCACAGGCTTGAGCTCAACCACGTATCCAGAACGTCCGGATCCTGTTCGACCGCCGCGCCCGGGCAGTTGGGGCATTCCTTTGGAGCTTCCATTGAGACTATAACGTCATTACACTTCGGGCAGTACCAGGCCGGGATGCGATGGCCCCACCATATCTGGCGGCTTATGCACCAGTCTTCGAGGTTTTCCAGCCAGTTGAAATAATCTTTTTCCCACTTGGCGGGGATGATCCTGGTTTTACCCTCTTTGACCGCTTCGATTGCAGCTTGGGCAAGTCCTCTGGTGGCCACGAACCACTGGAGCGAAAGCATCGGTTCTACCACGTTATGGCAGCGGTAACAGTGCCCGACGCGGTGCTTGTACGGCTCTGTCTTTACAAGGTGACCTGACTTATTGAGGTCTTTTAAAATCTGTTTGCGGCAGGCAAAACGGTCCATTCCGGCGTAGGGGCGGCCTGCCTGTTCGGTCATTATTCCGCGCTCGTCTATGACCTGAACCAGTTCCAGATGGTGCTTCCCGCACAGCTCGAAATCGTTGAAATCGTGTGCGGGGGTCACCTTGAGCGCCCCGGTCCCGAACTCGCGCTCGACATAAGGGTCGCCGATAACTGGAATGTTGCGGCCCACTATGGGCAGAATCACCTTTTGCCCTATGTAGGCCCTGTACCGGTGGTCTTCAGGGTTTACGGCCACAGCAGTGTCACCCAGCATAGTTTCGGGTCTGGTGGTGGCCACCACCAGCGATCCCTTTCCGCTTGGCAGGGGGTAGCGAATATAGTAAAGAAAGCTGTCCAGTTCCTCACCGTCGACCTCGATGTTGGCAAGCGCGGTCATGCAGCGAGGGCACCAGTTGATCATGCGCCTGCCGCGATAGATAAGACCCGCCTCATAGAGCGATACAAAAACCTGGCGCACAGCCGTCGAAAGACCTTCGTCCATGGTAAATCGCTCGCGGGACCAATCGCAGGACGCCCCAAGCCGCTTCAACTGGTTTATTATAATCCCGCCATACCTTGCCTTCCATTCCCATACACGCTGGACAAAGGCTTCACGGCCTACCCCGTGCCTGGTTAAACCTTCAGCCCCAAGCTGCCTCTCGACGACATTCTGAGTGGCGATTCCGGCGTGGTCCGTCCCCGGCGCCCAAAGGACCTCGAAGCCTCTGAGCCTTTTGTACCGGCAAAGTATGTCCTGCAAAGTGTTGTTAAGAGCGTGCCCTATGTGGAGTTGACCCGTTACGTTCGGAGGAGGGATGACTATGGAGTAAGGGAGTTTTTGACCCATCGCGTCGGCGCGGAAAAGACTTTCTTTTTCCCAGTGGTTGTACCAATGCGATTCGACCTCGGCAAATTCATACCCTTTAGGCAGAGCGCCTTCGCTCATAAAATCCGTTCCCCTGTTAGACCAAGCTCTTTCTTAAGCTTCTCGATTTCGTCAAGCAATATCGACCTGACTAGGTCAGGCAGCCTTGACGCCACCTCCGCCCGTATATGTTCCTCCAACCGGGACTCGATTCCACCTATAAGTTCTTCAACCGTTTCTGAAAGCTCGGCGGCTGACGCGATGGACGCTCTCGCCGGGGCCTCGGCCGTTGGCTCCGAGATTTCAGCTTCAGGTTCAACGTAGGGGATACGGGTTTGCTCCCTGATCTTTAATGCCTCAGCCGGCCCCGCTTCCCGTTCTTCGGCATCCATCCCTTTCCCGGGCGCGGGAGGCTTTTCCATGAACTCATCCAGGAAAGATTCCTCGTCTTCATCGAAAAACGGCGGTTCGCCCCCGCTCACGGTCGGCTCCCCAGGTTCCCCGGTTTTAGCAGGCTCGAAAAGAACCTCTTCTTCCTCCGGCTCCTCCTCAATCAGTTTGAGCAGGTCTTCCTCTTCGGGACCCAGACCCTGAGGTTGTTGTTCGACAATAGACTGTTCGGCCTCGCCCGGCGCGGGTTCCAGGTCCGACCCCTCATAAAGAATCCCGACGTCCAGGTCTAAGTCCTCATCTTCATCTATAGGACTGTCGGGCATCTCGATGATGTCCTCAAGATCGATTACGTCACTATCATCATCCGGGCTCTCGATGTCGACATTGAGGTCCCCCATCAGATCGTCTTTATCCTCATAGGGACCTGTTTGCTTGGGTTTCTTCATTGGCGCCTCTTATATAATGTTTGTAATCCCTGCCGCCCACCTTAACTTAATCTACACTGATCTGCCAACCCAAACCGATACCATGCATGAAATCACCCTGTCAAGCTTTTATAACTTACGGATTTAACTTAGAGAAGCAATATTTAACCTGACCTGTGAATATGGCAGGGTGAGGAAAGGCGCGCTGACTCCTTTCGGAGGAAATGGCCGAACTGCTGCATTGGATTAAACTTTCTTCTGCTTTCAGCACCCGCTAAGGCGTGCACTTGATATCGAGCAGCGGAGTGCCGTCAACGGCGTCAAGGCCGACTACGTCGATAATGGTGTTCTGTATGCCGGTTACTTCAACGGTATCGACTGATATGGGGTTTGGCCGCTGGGGGCTGCGTGTAGTAAAAACGCCTCGCAGCGGCCGGGAACGATCGCCCCTGGGGTGGACCTGAAGCATATCGCGTTCGGCAAGGTGCATCCAGTAGAGAATGACTATCCTGTCGCCCCTTTGCAGGCCCAATAGTGCGTCCCTGTATTGTTCATCGACAATTAATTTGCCGGCGACCCCGGATTCGCTCCCCTGCCGGGGACCCTCGCCCGGATGGGCTATCGGGCTGCGGATTATGCCGATGGGCCTCAAGATTATTTCCGGCGTACTCTCCCCGTTGTCTTTCATCATCTCCTCGCTATTTTACTTTTCACCCTTGAGGGCTTTTATGAAATCTTCAGGCAAAAGAGTCGGCTGGCCGGTGAACCGGATGCAAACCATGCTCAATTGGACCTCCGTGCAGAGTTCCAGTGTCGGGGTTTTCATTTCGCGCTTCGAAGAGGGCTCCGCCCGTTTGTAAATAAGTTGAGAAAAAGAGACGCTGCGTCTTCCCAGCGAAGTTATTGCAGTATGTATCTCGATTTCATCGTCATAGCGCAAGGCCTTACGGTATTTGCAGCGGGATTCGACAATAGTCAGGTGAAGCTGCCGGTTCATGAATTCTCTGTATGGGAAGTTGATTTCCCTGAGGAAATCTTCACGAGCCAGTTCGAATATGTGATAATAATTGCCGTGATAGACCCCCTGACCTGCATCGACTTCAAAAAGCGGAATCCGCAGGCTCGTCGTGTGATAGCCAACAGCATTCGAAGTCTGTGCCCGCGCGTGGGCGATGGTCTTTTTTGATGAAGGCTCGTCCATTGAAAAACTCCTTATTATAATAAAAAGATGTATGTGATATATTTTTAAATCTTTGACATAAGAGGTCGTCTTTGGCAATCTTTCCGCAAATGAATAATTCCCCTGACAAACCAGGTCGTCCCAGACGTCACGGACGCCAATTCTCGATTGAATCCCCGGCTCGTCCCTTCACTTTTAAAATCTATGGAAGTCTTCGGCCCGTCTTGGACCGAATAGGGACTCCCAAACCCGTCGCTTTCACGCCGGACCCTTTCCAGGTTGAAGCCCTGAGCGCAATTGAGTCATCGGACGTGCTTGTGACCGCTCCGACCGGCGCCGGAAAAACTTATATCGCAATTGAAGCTATTGACAAAGTTTTTCACAGGGGCGGCAAAAGCTGGTATGCCTCGCCGCTCAAGGCCCTGTCAAACGCAAAGTATCAGGAATTCGGCGAAATCTTCGGCCCCCAAAACGTCGGCATACTCACCGGAGACAGGAAAGAAAATTCCCATGCCCCGATAATCGTGGGCACCACCGAAATCCTGCGCAACCAGCTGTACGACACGATGCACCTGGGAGAGGACATCGACATTGACCTGGTGGTTCTGGACGAAGCCCATTATCTGGGCGATGTCGATAGGGGCGTCGTGTGGGAGGAGGTGCTCATTTATCTTCCGCCCCGTGTTCGGCTCCTGCTGCTTTCAGCTACAATACTTAATGGCGGTGAAATCGGCAAATGGCTCACCTGGATGCGGGGCTCCGAGTGTCGGTGGGTGGCCGCTTACGAGCGTCCCGTCCCGCTTTTCCCGCTTTTCCTTTTCCCCGGTGGAGAGCTTGCCCCGCTGCGGACGCGTAGAGGTCTGCTTCCCAGAATTGAAAAGATCGATTCCAGATCGATTCCTCGAAGCGAACTTGCCGAGATCCCTAGGGTGCTGGAGGTGCTGCGGAATGCCAACCTGTTGCCAGCCATATTTTTTCTAAAATCCAGGGCCGACTGCGACAAGGCGGTTGGATTCTGCCAGCCGGCGCTTAGCCCAAAAGATCAGCAGGATACTCGACTTCCTGAGACCTTCGAAGAGTTGTTCGACCTGTACCCTTTTCTCAGAACGCATCAGCACCTCTCGGCACTGAAGGCCTGCCGGGTGGGTTCTCATCACGGCGGACAACTTCCGCACTGGAAACTGGTTTTGGAGAAGATGATGCAGGCCGGGCGCATGGACGCCATCTTCTCGACTTCCACCATCGCTGCGGGAGTCAATTTCCCGGCTCGCTCAGTGGTTATTTTTCAAAGCGATCGCTTTAATGGCAAGGATTTCGTGCCGCTCAGCGCAACCGACCTCCTGCAGATGACGGGCAGGGCCGGGCGCCGCGGGATGGACGAAATCGGCTTCGTGCTCGTCGTTCCCGGTCAGCATCAGGACCCGCGGCTCGTTAACGATCTGCTAAAGTCACCCCCCGACCCGATCCAGAGCCAGATTCGAGTTAACTTCTCGATGGTTTTGAACCTGTTGCTGTCCCATAGCCCGGAGGAAATTAGAAACCTCTTCACCGCGTCTTTAGCCACTTTTCAAAACATGAGCCGCGACGTTCACTCGATTAAAAGGCTCGATGCCGTGCGCGCTGAACTCGAACAATATCGGGATCAGATGGGCTGCGGCTCCGTCGATGTGCTCTCAGACGTTCGGCCCGCATACTCGACTGCTTTTGAGCAGTTGCGGAAAATGCGCAGGTCGCTCAAACGCAGACCCGGATTCGGCAAGCTTGTCGACCGGCTGGGCCCCGGCAGGATCTTTATCACCCAGAGAGGCACACCCTATCTTTGCGTAGCCTCTCCAGATTTTGAATACGGCAACGTTGAAGCCGTCCGGCTGGCCAATCCGGCCCGCAAACGGCGCGGGCGCATGAGGACTCATCGGGTGGCGTTTCAGCGCGTGCGTGGTTTGAGTGTCTTGCTTGACGCCTTTCCGGCTCTGGATGATCGGCAAGCGTGGGAAACCCTGATCGCGCGCGCCGCCAATGGTGAGTTCACGGCGATCGAGCCGCAGAGCCCCGCCGGGATCTCCCAAGACCTTGCATCCAGAGACCTGGCGGCAATGGCCCAAAGACTGCAATCCTATCCATGTGAAAAATGCACCCTTTTCGGGCCCTGCCAAAAAGAGACGGCTCATCCCTTCTCTTCGGCCCTTAGGCGGTACTTTCATCTATTCGCAAAGGTCGATTCGATCCAGGAACAGCTTTGGCGTTCATTTCTCAAACACTGCCGGTTGCTCCAGGCTGAAGGTTATGTGGATGAAGACGGCAAGTTGACCCCCGACGGCATGTGGGCCTCAAAACTCCGGCTCGACCAGCCCCTGCTCATTTCCGATGGAATCCGCGCAAACGTTTTCCCAAAAGATAAGCCCGAGTTGCTGGCCTCGCTCATCGCTCCCTTTGTAACGGACCGGGACAGAAAAGGCGATCTGCAACTGGCCTCTTTTGTATGGAAATATCCGGACATCGCCAAACCCTTTTTCCAGATGTTGAAATATCTCCAAAGGATCAGGGAACGATTGCAGGCTGAAGGCTTCGAGACTCCGCCTCTCCCATTCTGGGCTGTGGTGACCGTTTACCATTGGGCGCAGGGCCTTTCGTGGGACCAGGTTCGCGAGATTTCCGGCATGGATGAAGGAGACCTTGCAATGATTATCCTGCGCACAGCCGATCACCTTCGACAGATTGAGGCCCTTAGCGACACGCATCCCCGCCTTGCAGCCACTGCCTCGGAAGCAATTCGCCTGCTGCTGCGCGAACCTGTGCTCCCGTGAAGCCATCAGGCCGAATGCGAGGAGCGGAACGCAGCAACATGTCAGGTTTCTTCCTGCTTGTTGCTCGCTCCGGAATGAAGAGAATTTTCTCAGAAATAGCTTGACAGGGCGCCTCCGATTTGCATATATAATGCAATTCAAATATTTCCCCTTGCAAGGAGGCGCCGTGATGGTAAAAAGCCCTTGTATCAACTGTGCCAGAGCCAACGAGGACAAAAACAAATGCCTGGATAAATGTGAAAGGCTCAGGGAATACCAGGAGATGATTCTCAAACAGGGAATCTACGCCACGATGTAGTTGCAGGCGTTCAACCATTGATGAGCGGCCAGGTTGGTGGCCGCTTTTTTTATAGGATGCCTTACAGGAGGATTTAAACCTGTGTACGCTATCTTCAAGTCCGGCGGCAGACAATACGAAGCCCGGCCCGGACATGTGGTCAGAATAGAAAAGATTTCCGGCGAAGTCGGGGAAAATGTCACCATCGATCAGGTGCTTTTGTTTTCCGACGGCGCTCAGTTGCGCATTGGCCGCCCTGTTGTAGAAGGCGCCAAGGTTCATGCCACCATAGTTGAGCAGGGGCGTCTGCCCAAAATCGAGATGTTCAAGCATAAAAGACGTAAGGACTATCGAAAAAGACAGGGACACAGACAGGCTTACACGGCTATGCGGGTGGAAAATATCGATAGCGGATAGCATGGAGCAGGTACATGGAAAAGACTGGCTTTATTGCAGATCCTTGTTGCTCGCTTCATATTGGAGAAATCTCATGGCACACAAAAAAGCAGGCGGAAGCTCCCGAAATGGTCGGGACAGCGCCGGTCAGCGCAGAGGCGTAAAGAAATTCGGCGGTGAATTCGTGCGCGCTGGCAACATCATAGTTCGCCAGCTCGGCACCCACTTCCATCCCGGCAACAATGTCGGCATGGGCAGGGACTATACTCTCTTCGCGCTTTCCGACGGCCTGGTCACCTTCGAATACATGGACAAAATCCGCCAAAAGATCAGCGTCTATCCCGTTGAAACCCAATAGGGCTGTAAAACTTATAGGCCCCTTCAGGGCTATGAGGTGTATAGGTTAAGGGCGTCCCGTCGGGCCCTGCGGACCCGACGGGCTCCAGGTTCACAGGCCTTGAAATTCATAGATGAAGTGACAATCACCGTTGTGGCTGGCAAGGGCGGCGATGGCTGCCTCAGTTTCAGGCGCGAGAAGTATGTGCCTCAAGGTGGGCCCGATGGGGGGGACGGCGGCCAGGGAGGCAGCGTCGTTTTGGAGGCCTCGGAGCGAAAGCGCAGCCTGCTTGACTTCAGGTATCGAAACCTCTTCCGCGCTGAGCCCGGCCAGGGCGGGTCCGGCGGGAACAGGCATGGACGAAGCGCAGAGGACCTCCTTGTGGAAGTGCCGGTTGGCACCGTGGTGAAAGACCCCCTCAATGGAGAAACTCTTGCCGATCTGACAAGGGCCGGGCAGAAGAGCATAGCTGCCAAAGGGGGAAAAGGCGGAAAAGGAAATGCTCATTTCGTCACCTCGACTCACAGGACGCCCCGTTTTGCCCAGCAAGGCCAGCAAGGGGAACAACGCATCCTCAGGCTTGAGCTAAAACTCATTGCCGACGTTGGTCTGGTAGGCCTTCCAAACGCTGGCAAATCCACCCTCGTTTCCGGAGTCTCCGCAGCGCGTCCCAAAATAGCGGACTACCCCTTTACCACTCTTACGCCTAATCTTGGGGTCGTACAGTACGAAGATGCCCCCCCCTTTGTAATGGCCGATGTGCCGGGGCTTATCGAGGGCGCCCATCAGGGCGCGGGACTGGGAGTCAGGTTCTTGAAACACATTGAGAGGACACGGCTGCTGGTTCACGTGATCGACCTGTCACGGCTGCCTCCTGATAACCTGCTTGAGCCGTTCAAACAGATTGAACACGAACTGGAGACTTATTCGGAGGAGTTGAGGAAAAAACCGCGAATAATCGTTCTGAACAAGACCGACCTCGTCAAAGACACCCATGAACTGAACAGGATCGAGAAATGCTACCGTGAACTGGGATACCCCGTGCTTCTGGTATCTTCGCTCAAAAAGGAAGGTCTTCGAGAATTGGTGCGGTTTCTTAATCAATCTCTCAATTCGCTTCAAATCTTATGATTGAACAAATCCACCGAATTCATTATATTAGGCGCGGTTTTGCGCTGGGGCGTCCCTGCCCCGATGTGAAAGTCTAGATTAATTGAGGGGCTTGAGTAATGAATTATGACGTTGGGGTTGATGTCGGGTCGGTCAGCATCAACTGCATTATTCTGGACGAAAACCGCAGAGTTGTCCTGGAGACTGCATACCTGAGACATTTTGGCCTGATCTACGAAGAAACCCACAGGATTTTGAAGGATATCACACGACAATTCCAGGCCGAGGGCTCCGGCGTTCTCAGATCGGTGAGCTTTACCGGTGTCCACGGAGAGATGCTTGCCGAAAAGCTCGCCGCTCCATTCGAAGTGGAAACAATCGCCCAGGTGCTTGGCGCCGGGCACGTAGTCCCTGGTGTACGCTCGATCATTACGGTGGGGGGCCAGGATGCGGCAGTCTTCCAGTTGGCGTACAGCGGTGATGAGTGGCGGTTGGAATCTTTCAACATGAACGGTCCATGCGCCTCGGGAACAGGGTCTTTCATCGACCAGCAGGCTGAAAGGCTTGCTCAGTCGATTTACGGGCC
>DASPQK010000124.1:0-5040 GCA_035624985.1 Syntrophobacteraceae bacterium
TTGAATTCAGATCGCTTTTTGGTTTGTTCCGTCGGTGCAACCATGCGGCTGACAATACACGGCCTGGATAACATGACCGCAGAGCACTGAAACCAAAACGCTTATGCAAAGCGATGGGTTTCGCTCCGCTCACCCATCCTACACGTCCAGTGCATAAGTAGGCGAAAGAATAGCTTTTTTCCTTAAGTTAGCGGCATTGGGTCCGACCCAATGCCTAGGAATGCCTAGTGGTTTCAATCAAAGAGCATCCCACAGACAGGGCGAGCAGCAGGTCCATGTAAAAAGTGCAGGTTTGACCGCACCTCTTGTCCCCGCTCACGATTCACCACTTTTTCTGGTTTTTGCCGCTTCTGGTTGCCGTTTCTATTGCCGTTTCTGGATGCCGCTTCCGGTTGCCGTTTGGCAATCCAAAATCCTGTCGTGGTAAGATATTGCTACAAGAATTTATTCGACAATCTTCAGAAAGGAGAACGAGATGTGCTATGGTGGCGCTGGACAAACGCAGCAGGCTTTAGCAGGAGGCATTCCGCCTTTAGTGGCAGGGACCGGTTCTGGATCGGAGACTATCCAGGGATCGATCCTGGGCGGTGAGCAGGGGCCTACGGCTCCACGGGTTGACATATTGGTCACCCCCCGAGGTGAAAAAGGTTATGATTTTGTGGCTGTTAATAGCGGTGACAATCCCAAGTCGATCCGGGGTCAATTCAATGTGACCACTTCGAACGACACCGGTAAGGTTCGCCCGGGCAGGTATACCCTTTCTTTTCGGCCCCATATTGAGGAGAAGAGTGGTCTGGCGGGCATAAAGCAGCAGATTGGCACACTGCTGTCAGGCAATGTTTCCCTGGACATTAATAAGAACGAGGGTTACCCAACATTATCAAATACCGATGATTGGAACACGATTATCTACAAAGACGGCACGAAACTGGGGGGAGTGATGATCCACCCCGGCCATGACAGGGTTACCGGCCAAGGTGGACGTACCGAGGGGTGTTTCGTCACCGACAGGCCGACATATGAACAGTTGCATCAGATGCTCATAGAGAACAGCAACAACAATGGGAAGGCCTATTTTCATTTGCAGCCTCGAAAGGTATCGCAATGAACTCGCGGGCACAATTTTATCTGCTAGCAGTCGCGATTGCCCTGTTCCCGGGGCCGGAGCTTGCCTCAAGTCAGATCCCTACGCTTTGGTCAAAATGTCATTCAGGTGCCTCTGAAGTTTTTCCGATGTACTCTTGGCGCCCGGTCGAGGAAGTGCTCGCAAAAGCGTCTAAAGAAGAGATACAGGAGTTCACCGCGTGGACTCCTGATCGTGAGGTGATCAGAGGAGACAGTGAAGATGTCTTTTTGTTCATCTGGGCAAGGCTCGATGACAGAGGGGAAGCCGATATTCGGGATCTGGAATCAAAGAAACTGCCTTGGCCCGACAACGGTGCTCCTGCTTTCTTAAAGCTGAGGGTCACCAGGGATCATGACGTGCTCCTCCGTTTTTTTCGAAGTATCGTCTCCGACGGTCACCCCGACCCGTTCGACATTGGAGTTATCCGCTCTTTGGGCTTGGTTCCTATCCAGTACACCGATGAAACAATCGCCGAGCTTCGGAAGTACTGCCACGATACGAACCCGGTAATGAAAAAGTATTGCGACCCATCCTCAACAAAACCGGAAGCGAACGGGATCTACGGGGAGGAGATGCTTGAAGTTCAGGACATGCTGGAGTACCGGAAAACGGGAGTCCTTCCTTCAGAGGGTCAGTAAGGCTCAATTCCGGTCTTTGCCTCGCGGCACAGGCAGCAAAGAGCTGTTAGCGTCTCAGTGAACGCCAGAAAATTACCCGTTTTGAATGACCGCGGGTTATCCAATATCGCGGCCTTCTGCCCGAGCGTGGATTTTATGCCGGAAACCTCCCCGGTGGTTTCAATCATTGGGAAGCCCTCAGAAGTGTATTGAAGCACATATGCGCTCTTCTTATACGGTTGGCAAGGTTCCAAAATACAAAGAGCGTCCAAATTTCTTGTCCCTAATTCTTGTTTGGCAAGGTTATCCATTCTTCTTTTCAACATATTGGACGCCGTCGATTTCCTTGAAGTCGGAGTCCTGGGTCCATATGGTTGCTCCAAAGAGGCGTGAAGTTGCCAGAATGATGCTATCGGCCATAGGCAGATGGTGTTCGACACTCGTTCTCGCAGCCAGGACTGAGATTTCGGGCGTAAGATCTACAACAAGACCCTGTTGCATGAGTGCTGCCGACTGCAATGCGTCGGACTCGCCTCGTTGGCGGAGAACGATCTTGAAGACCTCGTAAATCGTAATGGTGGGCACGACAAGATCGGCTGTTTCCTCAAGGGGGCGGGAAAAGAAATGGGCATTGGGACCATCAGCGAAATACTCAAGCCAGCCGGAAGAATCGACTATGTTCATACTCTATCGGCTTCCCTTTCCACCGTCGTATCAATCCCTTTGAGAAACCCCTTCATTTCTGAAATCTTTCTGAGGGGAATCATCTCGATTCTGTTGTCGTAGGCGACCATTTGAATTTTTTGTCCAGCCGACAGCTTCAAGGCATCTCGAAGTCTTTTGGGAATAACAACCTGGAACTTCGGGGAAATCTTAACCGCTTCCATACGCAAACTCCATCGATAGTGGTTTCGTAATATTATACCTTCCTGCACAGCGATACACAAGCAGTGTTTGTCCGCCCCATCCCCGAGTGTGTATCCGCCCCGATGCATCCCATATGGTCTCGACCATGTGGTATCCTCGGGGAGACCGCTCGTGATGTTGTGAACTGAAGGGAAATGAGGAAGTGGAAGATCGGAATCTTCTATTTGGCTATAGGTTGGCTTGGGCTTACTGCAACAGCCTCAGAAAATCGGCAAGCGTCATTTCCAGGTCATTGCGAACGATTCTGAGAAGTAGTCCTTTTGGTACACTCTTATTTCCATGATCAGGGATGGTTGTCCTGCGCCCATCATCGTGAGCAAATCTCACGTGTGAGCCTCGTTGCCGAATTCTCGCAAAACCGAGCCGCTCCACAGCAGTTATCAATTGCTTGAATGAAAGGGTGGGGACATGCGTCATGCGACATTGATTTCCAGGTCGCGAACCCCGATAAAGGTCACATCACTTGCGGAGGGCATTTCCTCCAGGCATGCTTCAATGGCTTCCAGAATATTATCCATTGCTTCTTCGATAGTATGACCGTAGCTCCGGCATCCCCTGAAGCTGGGACACTCAACGATAAATACTCCGTCGCCGTCTTGCTCGATAATAACTGGAAAGTGCCTTCTCATGAGCTTCGTCCTCCATGCACGTTTCACTTATAAAATTCATTATAGCGGATTGCACCGCAACCTGCACCGCTTTTCTTGGTTTTTCCTGGTTTCCGACAGATGTTCATGGCAGGTTTGTGGCGGTTTTATTACTGTTGCAATACCTTCGGGCGCATCGCATTTAAAAAATGCCCGCCATTATCTCAACCATGGAGGATCGCTCGGGGCGCCGTGCATTCGAATACGTTCTCATCCGTTCCAATGCGGGAAACGGATGTTGCCGGCATCTAACCTAATCCGAGCCAAAACGCTATCGAGCGGTTAAGTCGGATGATGGTGTCCTCATCAAGGCGTCCGATTATCTGCCGCACTTTGTCCTTTCGAGAAAAACCGCGACTACGACATCCCCCCTTTTCACCATGACCAGTCCTCGGTTTGGGCAGCGGACATATCGAGTTCATCCATTAAATCCGACTCATCTTTTCGGCTCACCCTCAGAGATTGTCGTCTGACTTCCTCCGCCAAGGTCTTGGACCGGACATCCGGCACCCAAATTTGAATGGGCCTGAGACCTTGCGCTCGCATTTTTTCCCGGTACTTTGCGGTCTTTTCCGATGCATTCAAGGCCATTCTTTATCCCTCCGTGATAAGTAACATGTCACCAATAGAATAACGGTTCCAATCAGCCAATGCAACAGGGTTCATTCCTTGGTCCTGGGGATGCGACCGCAGCCGTACTGTTGATCGGAAACCGGAAAAGGCGGGACGTGGACAGACCGACTTCCGGGTAAGAGACATGAGGAAAGGGGTCACCTACACTCTTGTCGCACAAAGGTCACTTCTAAGCAATCCAATCGACTCTCGTGCCGATGAGGCGTGCCTTGAAATCGGTCCTGCCCAGGCGAGGATTTCAGAATGAGTTTTCTCAAAAATGCCTATCTCCAGGTGCAATTAACCAAGTTGCAGGTGTGAAAATCCTCCTACTCCCTACCCGATGGTCTTAATCATGGAATGCTGTTAACTTAAGGATTCAGGCGCCCTGGGCTGTCACCCCGTCGAGTCCCGCAAAACGCTGGAGGGGGTCAAGGGTCTTGGAACCGCGCGCACTGCAGGGCCGTGAGAGGGGGACTGGATTCCGGCTCTTGATCCCGGCTCAAAAGCACTCAAACACGGGATGACGTGCTGCCGGAATTACGAAGTAAGGCTCATTACTGTGACCGCACGTCTTAAGTTAACGGCATTGGGTCCGACCCAATGCCGAGGCAATGCCGAGGTCAAAGATCGTCAGTCTTTAGCCAGCCTTTCTTCACTGACGATCCTGAACCTTTCCCTTCTGTCAATGGGCGGGGTGGACCTTTCGACCTCCGGCTTTTCTTGAAGGCGTATCGCCTCCTCCGGACAGGTCGTTACGCAAAGACCACACCCGATACAGCGATTGCGCAGAACGGAGGCGGTCTCCTCACCCATATCTATTGCCTCCATCTGGCACCGGCCCAGGCAAGTCCCGCATCCGGCGCAGAGCTCCGGGTCGATTGACGCGAAGTAATTTGAAGAGGCATGCCGGGCCGGCTCGGGGAGCCTTTTCAAGTTTATGAGAACTTGACAGCAACACCCGCAGCAGGTGCAGATATTGTCAACTCTCTGGGTATTAGACGGTTGAAGAACCAATCCTGCTTTTTCAGCCTGATCCAGCACTTCAAGAGCTTCCTGCCGGTCGATTGGACGCCCGAGCCCGTTTTCCTCGTAATATAGAGCTGCCGGG
>DASPQK010000125.1:0-12172 GCA_035624985.1 Syntrophobacteraceae bacterium
AAGGTCGATACGGAGACATACTTCGAGGCGGTGGAAAACCTTTTCAGCGCCGGTTTTTCGGGGGAAGATATCGGGGTCTACCTGCTTTGCGGGGCACCGGGTCAAACCCCGGAGGAAGTGGCTGAATCGGTACGAATCGTCAGGCAAAGCGGTGTGCGGCCGCACATAGCCGAATACTCGCCCATCCCCGGCACCCCGATGTGGGACAGAGCCGCCGCCGTCTCTGCATTCGATATCGGCGCGGAGCCTCTTTACCATAACAACACGTTTTTTGCGTGCCGCCGTCCCGATTTTACCTATGAGGACATGATGGCGATTAAAGCCGAAGCGAAGCTCGCTGTTTCCTGTTTCTGACATCACGCCCTTTCCGGAGTGAATGTCACAACATCGTCGATTGTTTCGGCGCCTGCGAGAAGCATGACAAACCGGTCAACTCCCAGGGCGATCCCAGCGCAGGGACGAAGGTGTCTGAGGCTTGCCAGGAAAGCTTCGGGCATTGGACAGGAGATTTGTTCCAACTGCTCTTTGCTTGCGATTGCCGATTGGAAGCGAGTCCTTTGTTCGTGTGGGTCTATGAGTTCGCTGAATCCGTTGGCCAGTTCGATTCCTGCCCAGAAAAGCTCAAACCTTTCCGCCACTTCAGGCTCTGCCGGTTTTATTCGGGCAAGGGAGGCCCGACTTTTCGGATAATCCTCCAGTATGCAGGGGGCAGGGAAGCCGAGGTTAGTCTGGACTTTTTGCGCCATATCCAGGTCGAAGCGGTCCAGGTCGGGACCAAGGCCGGGGTCCCATCCGGCAAACTTTTGGAAGGCTTCCCTGACCGAGCAGGTTTTCCAGGGTCCCTCAAAATCGAGGCGGATGCCCTGGAAATGAAGGCCAGACTTTGGGGCAACGGCCCTGCAAGTGAATCTCACCAGCTTTTGACAGTCCTGCTGCAAGTCTTTATAATCTGCGCCCAGGCGGTACCACTCCAGGATGGTGAACTCGGGGTGATGGAGTCTGCCGCGCTCGTCCGCTCGAAATGCGTGGGTAATCTGGAAGATTTTTTCGAACCCGGCGGCGAGCATCCGCTTCATGTGGAGTTCCGGACTGGTTGATAGAAAACGTCCGCCGCCGGCTTGGATCGGCCTAATGTGGAGTTCGGGGGCGGGGGCGGCGGTCAGCATCGGTGTTTGAACTTCCAGGAACCCCTGGGTTTCGAAGAAGGCGCGAATCAGCCGCAGCACCCGGCAACGGGATTCGAGAAAGCGCCTGTTGGAGCGAAGTAGCTCTATTTCGTCAATTTCCATCAGCCTTTGACGCGCTCCACATATTGCCCGGTCCTCGTATCTATGCGGACGGTTTCGCCTTCTTCGACGAAAAGAGGGACGTGGATGACGTGGCCGGTTTGGAGCCTGGCCGGTTTGGTTGCTCCGGACGCTGTATCGCCCTTGACACCCGGAGCGGATGTCACGATTTTGAGTTCGACAAAATTGGGAAGCGTCAACCCGATCGGTCGTCCCTGGAACAGGAGCACGTTGACGACCAGGTTTTCGGTCAGAAAGCTCGATGAGTCCCCGACGGCCTCCGCCGGCATCTCGATCTGTTCGAAGCTCGTCATATTCATAAAGTGGTAGTTTTCGCCGTCGCTATAGAGAAATTGCATTTCCTGTTCTTCGAGGTCGGCGGCGTTGAATTTATCGCCCGACCGGTAGGTGCGGTCGAACTGTATGCCGGTGATCATGTTTTTGAGCCGGCAGCGATAGAGGGCCTGCCCTTTGCCGGGCTTGGTGAATTCGAAGTCCACAATCAGGTAGGGGTCCCCGTCTATTTCCAGTTTGAGGCCCTTTCGCAATTCACCCGCAGTAAGAACGGCTGCCATGTAGTGGTCCTTTCTTCGCGCTATTTTATATAAAGTTGATATTCTAATGACATTTTGAGACAATGGTCAATATGGTTCTGCTTTAAACAGGAGGAAAACAATGAGCGAAATTCTTTCCGTCAAGGCAAGAGAAATTCTGGACTCACGCGGCAATCCCACCGTCGAGGCCGAGGTGTTGCTTGACAGCGGCTATCTCGGATCGGCTGTCGTCCCTTCGGGCGCATCAACCGGGTCCAGGGAGGCTCTGGAACTGCGCGACGGCGACCCTGAGCGCTATCTCGGGAAGGGAGTCCTCAAAGCAGTGCAGAACGTAAACGAAGAGATCGGACCCAAGCTCATCGGCTTGGAGGCCACCGATCAGATAGGGATTGACCGGTTCATGATCGACCTTGACGGGACCGAAAACAAAAGCCTCCTTGGAGCAAACGCAATCCTTTCGGTCAGCATGGCGGTGGCCAAGGCTGCCGCCTCCGAGTCCGAGCTGCCTTTGTACCGCTACCTGGGAGGCGTATCGGCTTTTCTTTTGCCCGTGCCGATGATGAACGTTTTGAACGGGGGCGCTCACGCGGACAACAACCTCGATATTCAGGAGTTCATGATCGTCCCGGTAGGGGCGCCCAGCTTCCGCGAAGCGCTGCGGATGGGAGCCGAAACTTTCCACAACCTCAAAAAGGTGCTCAAGTCCAGGAAGCTCAGTACGGCGGTGGGAGACGAAGGAGGTTTTGCCCCTAACCTGGGATCGAACGAGGAGGCGATGGAAATGCTGATGCAGGCCATTGAGGCCGCGGGATACAGGCCGGGCCAGGATATTTTCATCGCACTGGACTCGGCTGCGAGCGAATTCTATGAGAATGGCGTCTATGAACTCAAAGCCGAAGCAACGCCCAGGAAAAGCACGCCGGAGCTGGTTGAATTCTACAGCTCATGGGTCGACCGCTACCCGTTGATTTCCATCGAGGACGGAATGGCCGAAGGTGACTGGGAAGGCTGGAAATCGCTTACCAAAAAGCTTGGCGCCGAACTTCAACTGGTAGGAGACGATATTTTCGTCACCAATGCGAAAATATTTTCCAGAGGCATAATGGAAGGAATCGCCAACTCGATTCTGATAAAGCTTAACCAGATCGGCACAATCACCGAGACCATGGAGGCAATAAACATGGCTCACCGGGCGGGCTACACGACAGTAATCTCACACCGCTCGGGTGAGACCGAAGACACCATGATCGCCGACCTGGCCGTGGCTGTTGGAAGCGGTCAGATAAAGACGGGGTCGCTATCCAGGTCCGACCGGCTTTCAAAGTACAATCAACTGCTCCGAATCGAGGAGGAACTGGGCACCTCCGGCTGCTATGCGGGCCGTTCCGGGTTCAAGATTGTTCAAAGCTGAGGGGACGGGTATCGGATATCGGCTATCTGGTGTCGGGAGCCGGGTGTCAGACGGGCGTCCGATCTCCGATATAGGTATCCGACATCCGCACTTGACTTGATGTGTCTTTTTAAGTAGATTGCCTGGGTCTTTCAGGGGCGGCATACCCAAGTGGCAAGGGAGCGGTCTGCAAAACCGTTATACAGCGGTTCAAATCCGCTTGCCGCCTCCAGGAAATTCAAGGGGTTAGCTTACTTCGGGTTAACCCCTTTTTGGCTCTGGCGTCTATATAGGTGTCCGCTTACACCCAGTTTCCTGCTATTTTTTGTCTGCCTCCCTGTCGACTTCATCGGCCTTTGCGAGAAGCGCCCTGACTTGTTTCTCGATCTCCTCATTTTTCATTTTCTCCATGCCGGAAGCGGTCTCTTTATACTGCAAGAGGCCGGTCTCGACGGCAACATTGCCAAGGTGGGCAAAACCCGCTTTCCGGCAGAGTTGAAGCATCTGCACGAAGATCTCGCCTAGAGCGGCCGTATGCCGGTTCCTGAACTCAGAGATAGAAAAATGACTGGGGTGGCTGTTAGCTGAAATAATTTTGAAAATGGGGTCTTCGTAAGTTTTTTTCTCTATCTGACGGGAACTAGGCACCCCCGTGCAGTATGAATAGAAAAGCAGGGCTGTCATCATTTTCGGGTCACAAGTTGAAGGGGGCCCTTGAATGTCCGGCATGGAGCGCGGGGATATTTTCGATAGGTCCAGTTGCTCGACCATGTCCAGAATAAAGTAGGCGAGGTTGAGCTCATTGACCGGCTGAGGGACCCGTTTAATGATGGCGGAAGCACCGCCTGTCATGGGCGGGGTGGTTTCCTGCTCGTGGTGAGACGCCAGCCAAAACCATATGACCGAAGAGATCACTGCCAAAAGGACGATATAGGCCCTTTTCTTGAGCGAGTTCTGCTGCAATGCCTCTACATCAGGGGTCAGCAGGGCGCGAGAGTCGACACGGCTGAGGATACCACGGCCATTCTGAGAATGTGCGATCAAAACATCATGAGCTGCATTGATTTCGGCTATTTTGACAACCGCCATAAGGCGGATGCGATCATCGTTTTGGAATCTGTCCGGGTTCCAGACCCTGATCAATTCATCTCGCGCTGCGGTGATTAACTCGGGGTCCGATGCCGGATCGATCCCCAAAATGCGGTAAAACTCGGTCAAATCGGCCATGACAGTTCCTGCTGAATCAGGTTCTTATGAGAGGGACCCAACCCAGGCCAGTATGTTTATAAGAAGGGTATCGGGAGGATAGAGCACAACGCGATCGGCCGCTCACTTGAGCACGATGCCTGAGTCGGTCAGTGAAAGCCGTATCACACGGGCCGTACTGCCGCCCAGATCGACCGGCCTCCCATCCCATTTTAATTCGACGCCGCCTCGATTGCCGATTACCAGGTCAGCTTTTTTTAATACTTTCCACTTTCTCCTCTCGCCAGGCTGAAGAAGTTCACTCTGGGGCTTTATTCCATCAATAGTGACTTGAATCCAGGTTTTTTGGGCCGCCTCCATCTCCAGTTGATGAGCAGCACCGATAGATGGAGCACATGCTGGTGCCGAGCCCGGGGCGACCTCGGTGCCGGACTGTTCCTGGGGCTTATTTACCGCATCTTCGGACGCCGATGGCAGGCCTGGTTGTTCGTCGCGCCCCGTGTTTTCTTTTCCGGAGGGTTCCATCTGTTCCCGGACGGCGCCGGCAGCCCGGCTTTGCTCACCAGGCGTTGATGCATGTCCTTCTTCAATGCTGACTCCGAGAGGGTTTTCCTCCGTTTTGGGTTGGTCGGGGCGGTTGTCGGGTCCTGTGGGACCAACGGCCAGCGGCTGTTCGCCCGGCGAGGCAGTGTTTTTCTCCGTATTACCGGGCACAACAGCGTTTTGCTCTATTTTCGGTTCGCCGGTGCGGTTCTCGATTCGGGCTTCGGGGGTGGGTTTGCCAAAGGAAATGAGCCTAGTCCCATACTCATAGTAGACAAGTCCCAAGCCTGCAATAACCGCTATGATCAGACCGGCTGCCAGAAGGGGACGGAGATACGGACCGGATTGCGGCTTCCTGCCGTCCGGACCTCTGCCGTCTGTCTGGAGGCGGTCAGCGGGAGCCGACCCTGGGCAAGGGCCCTCTTGTCCAAAGGCATTGGAGTAGCTCCGAAGCAGCATCTCGACAGTGTGTTGCCCGCCGATTCTTTTGAAATTTTTCTGCTCGAGCATTTTGAGCATGGTGATGCTGATGCGGGTGAGGTCCGAGGCCTGCTGCAACGTCCATCCTCGCCTTAGACGCTCCATCTTTAGCTGCCGCGCTAAAATGTCAATATCCACTTCGGCGATCCCCCATCAGCGAGGTTTTTGCAATGGTGGAATGATGAGCAGTTCAATAGCCCATAGTGCAAAGGTACAGGAATTCGGCAAAAGGATCAAGCCAATCGTGAGATTTCCCTTGCAGGCAAAAAAACAGATGATAGAAAACAATTATGGACATTAAATCGGCCATTGTGGTTGAATGTGGGCTTGCGAGCCGGTTGCCCGTCATTTTCATCTTCCCGTATGTTTTGGAGCTGGCATGGAAAACAAGTTGCACCAATTGGGCGTGGTCAGTTGGGAGGTATTCAACGACCTCTACGAAAATCAATACGATTTGATCCGCAAGATCAGGTTTTTCGTCCGGGCTGGACAAGGTGGACAAAATGAGAGCCTGGCCCTGGAAATGGTTGGAGACCTGCTGGCCGACAAAGAGGATGAACTCGAGAAATTAAGGCAGAAAGCGCTTGCCGAGAGGGCCTCGTCTGCCGCAGGGGACGATCTGTCCCATTTCCGGTTGCCGCCTGAGGGAGATTGCGATGGGAACAACAGGCAACTGATTCCTTTGGGAAATCAGCCAGGCAGAAGAGGGTCTGTCTGAACGCGGATCAGGCAATTTATCAAGGCCGGTGAACAGGGATCGTGAACGGCAAAATCATGAGCTTGAGCATATGGCAGATCTTATCGATTGCTATCGGGTTCTTGGTGTAAAGCAAGGGTCCAGCCTGCCGGAGATAAAGCAGGCGTACAGAGATCAAGTCAAGGTGTGGCACCCTGACGCGTTCCACGGGGACGTGCGATTGCAGAGAAGAGCCCAGGAACAGCTCAAGAAGATTATTGTCGCCTACCGGCGAATTATGGCAAGTAATTCTGTAGATCCGCACCAGGAGGCAATTTCCTCCGATAGTGAATGCGTCTCGATTCATTCAAGCGGACCGCGGTCAGCGTCCGCCCGGTTCTTCAGAGGCATTCTTTCGGTCGCCTTGGTAATTGCTCTGTTCTTTGTGTCATGGTTAACGATGAAGGACCAGTTTGCCGAATTGCTTTACAACGTAAGCGTTGCTTTTTCTGATTCGAACAGGCATGGCGAATCCATTCATGCACTCCGGCTTGCTTGTCTTATAACGCCGGATGAAGCGCGATTTTCAATTGCGCTTGGGAAAGCGTACCGTAAAAAGAACCTGAATGATGAAGCAGAGAAATCCTATGCTAAGGCCATCAAAGCCGAGCCGGGAAATCAGGAGGCTCTCCGGTTGCTGGCATTGCTGTACGTGGATGAAAACCGATATGATGATGCTTTGCAAACGTTCGCCTGCGCCCTGGAATTGGACCCGACCAATGCCGCCCTGCTCTATGATGTAGGTATTTTATACGGCAGGCTCGGCTTGACGGGGCTGAGAAGGGATATACAAAGAAAGGCGATCAAGTTGGACCTTTCGTTCGAAAAGGAAGCTCGATACGACAAACCGGCCTATGCGCCAGCAGCGGATGATCCTTCAGGCGCTACAGAACAAGGCGCAGCACCACCCGGAGAACTGGCCAGGCAGATTTCAAGAATCCAAAGAGTTACGGGCGCATTGCAATGAGAGAGGAGTCCCTTATGAGGGACCTTTTAGGTGAACACAGGGCAGTGACTCAAAACAATTTTAGAGAGCTTTATGACCGTTACCTGGTTTTTTGCAAAAAACTTCATTTTCTGATAAAGGGCGCCCTTACGAATAGAGAGGAATTGCTGGCCCTGGAAATCATTTTGGATTATCTCGATCGCAATGAAAGAGACATCGAGGAACTGCGGGCCAGGAACGACGAAAAGAGTGACGTATCGGCCTCGGAATCATTTGAAGTTCTTTTAGGCCGCCTGCTGATGGAGAACGAGGACTATCAGTTGCTGCACAAGATTGCCGAAGCGCGCAGAAAAGGCGGACCCAACTGGGAAGCGCTCAAATCTATTCTTAACATTAATAACCCTCACAGCACGTTGGATAATTCAGACAAAAGTGTTTAAAAGCGGTATTGATTTTTCCGGAGCAAGGTGTTTAGATGAATGCGCCCATCAGACTAATCGAGGGCAATTTCGATTTTTTGAAAGTTTGGAGCAGGTGGTTCAGGTTTTCAGTCAAATGGCTATGTATTTATCCAGGCGTGTTAGTTTTCTTATATGAGTGTTACTATTGGCTTCGATTTGCAATAATTCTAGACTTACAGACTTATAAGATTGCTCCTCCAAAGCTCCTAACTTTTTTCTATACCTTTACCGATTGGGAAGGAGTAAACATGGTGATTTACTCCTTCCTTAAACTTCCAATATTTGTAACTGTGCCTATAGTTGTGTTTATTCTTCTCTTTGCCGGGTTCTATAGTGTTCTAGCGCTATATTATCTTGCGCTCGATGCCAAATCCTGCTTCGGCAGGTTGATCACCGGCTCCGGGAAAATAAGACCGCCTCATAATCATCGCTAAGCCGCACTTGGCTATCGTTTTTGGATTTGGTCAACCACCAAGCCCCCGACAGCTCCGGCCGCAGCACCTGCGGCAACCCCTACGAGCAACGGCGCTCCGATGATCGCAGCCGCCCCGACACCGGCAGCCGAACCAATCGCACCACCGCTCAATACCCGCTGGTCTGTTGTGCTCAAACCTGCACACCCACAGACACTGCAAATCAAAGTCACGATCACTAACCACCTTAGTACCGCCATGTTTTTTCCCCTCCTTTGAAACCCTACAGAAAAGCGAATATATCCCTTCCCCCGAGGCGACATTGGGCGCTGTCGCACCCTATGCCGCAGGCGCCTCCATTGCGGCCATGACTGCGTACCGTTGCGAATCGACGATTAGCCGCTTTAACTCCCCAAGTTCAAAAGGTTTTTCCACAAAATTGCAAACGCCCATGGCTTTGGCTTCACGTCTCAGGCGCGGGTCGAGGTTCCCACTCATCAGTATGAAAGGGAGTCCGGGATGTCTTAATGCCACGGACCTCAAGAGATCCAGGCCGGATTCACAGGGCATTTGTAAATCAGAGATGACCAGGTCATAATCGAAATGGGCCATACATTTGCGGGCCTGAGGAGCGCTCTGCGCCAAATGGAATTGGATTCCATTGGAATCGAGGTATTCTCCGATAATAAAAAGGAGGTCTTCATCATCGTCCACTATCAATACTCTATTCATGCAGGCTCCTTTAGCCGGCGTCCCGTTTGCATGAGAAAGCGGGAATATTCTGTTCCGGCCTTCGGCAAGGATTCCAGATCCATCTTTGCCGCGGACTTTGCGCAGGTCCCGTGTAGTCTAAAGCATGGTATATGCCAACCCCGGAAAACAAGAGCCGGCGGCACTTCCGGGCACCTTTTCCGCGATTAACCGAAGGGTTTTGGCGACAGCGATGAATGGATCGGCAGACATCAGGCGGCGGGCGGCAAACAGATCATCTTTGTTTACGTGCTGCTATTGCCTTTAAAATCGGCGGGGTTGATCCCATATTTTCGCATCATTTTATAGAATTCTGCTCGATACCTGCCGGCCAGGGCGGAGGCGCGGGTGACATTTCCGCCGGTTTCCATGAGCACCTGGGTCAGGTAAGCCCTGTCATGTTCCTCTCTTGCTTCATCGAGGGGCATAAGTTTTTTTTGCACAGGTCTTTCACATCCTCCCAGAAACAGCGACTCAGGCGTTATCACGGTGTGAGTTGAAAGGGCCACGGCTCTTTCTATCACATTTGCGAGTTCGCGAACGTTTCCGGGCCAATTGTGGAGCATCAGCCGCTGCATGACTTCGGGTGAAAATCCCTGAATGTTCTTGTTCATTTCACGGTTGAAATGCTGAAGGAAATGGTTGGCAAGCAATGGCAGGTCTTCTATCCTGTCGCGCAGGGGAGGCAGAAAAATCGGTATTACATGAATGCGATAATACAAATCTTCGCGGAACCTGCCTTCCTGGATGGCTTTCCACAGATCGCGATTGGTGGCAGCGACCAGGCGTATGTCAACCCTTACCGGCCTGGTGCCGCCGACGGCGTAGAATTCACGGTCCTGAAACACTCGCAACAGCTTGACCTGGAGGGCCGGGGAGAGTTCCGCGACCTCATCCATGAAAAGGGTTCCGCGGTCGGCCATTTGGAGCAGGCCCTTCTTCGGTCCGTCAGCGCCGGTGAATGCGCCTTTAACGTGTCCGAAAAGTTCGCTTTCCAGCAGACCTTCAGGGATAGCCCCGCAATTTATTGCCACAAAGGGGCCTTTGGAGCGGGGGCTGCCCAGGTGAATGGCCCTGGCCATCAACTCCTTACCGGTGCCGCTCTCACCGTAAAGGCAGACTGTAGAGTCCGTCGGGGCGATCTGAGCAATCTGGTTGAGAATGCGCTGCATCTTTGCGCTCGAAGCTATGATGTTGTCATACCTCTTGCCGACCATGAGCCGGAGCCTGTCAACCTCTACCTTCAACCGGCCGACCTCAAGGGCTTTTTCAAGGCGATACAGAAGGTCCTTGGCCTCAAAAGGTTTTGTCAGAAAGTCGTAGGCACCCTTCTTAGTGGCTTCCACTGCGCGCGAGATCGTTCCATAAGCGGTCAGTATGATCACCGGAAGATAGGGCTGGATTTTCAATAGTTGTTCCATCAGGTCGATGCCGTCCATATCGTCGAGTTTCAAGTCGAGGATAGCCGCACTGAATACTTTCTCACAGGCGCAAGCAAGGGCCTCCTCACCTCCCGAGGCAACGGCGACCTCGTATTCGGCGGCATCCAGACGCGCCTTCATCAGAGTGAGTAACCCCGGATCGTCATCAACTACGAGGATTTTTTCTTTGGCCACAAGCCCCTCCCTGCTCATAGGCCCGGTTAAGATCTCATGCTCGCTTAAAACATCGGACCGCAAATCATGGCAAGAGTCCACGCTCCCTTTGTTCCATTTCGATATCGATCTGCCGCGAGCGTTCAAGCTGTTTTCTAAGTTTGTTGATCAACTCGTCTTTGTACGCGATCTCGTCTTCGATGCGCTGCCGGTCAGATCCAAAGTCTTTTCCTTGGGCGACATCATCGGGCCTTGCGAAATCGTCAGGCAATCCCTGGGACTGCTCCAATTCTTTTGTTTTGGGATCTTCGATGGTTACCTGGCGTTTAGTACTCTTTTTCCTGACGCTTTTTTCGATCAGATCTTTCCAGACCCTTGCCTGGCCGGCCCACGTGCTGTCCGGGGATGCCGTAATCAAATCATTTATGTAGTTCAATCCCAGTCGAGGGTCATAATAAGGACTTTTCGAATAGCAGCAAAGGAAGCTGAGGTTGAAAAGCGCCTCAGCGCATTTTTCGGGGTCCTGGCAGGTCTTGAGCGTTTCTGAGTTTTCCTTGTAAAAGCTTGCATAATCGCCCGTATGCATTGCGGTCAGGGGAGGAAACGGGAGCGGGGGCGATGGCGCTTCCTGAGAAAGCTTATTGGTTGGGGACGCACACCCGACAATCAGGAGGAATATGATAATAACGACGGAAGCGCCGAGCAAAAATCCCATCTGTCCCTTAAACGCAGTGCACGGTGAAGGGTGAACGGTGAACAGAAAAGGACTGAACACCTTAAAATCCTTTTTGCAACTGGATTTGCTACCCATTGCCGACTTGTTTCAATAAGTTTGAATTCTGGACGTTTGGTTCCTTATCCACACGCAGAGGCAAAACGACGTTGAAAGTCGCTCCGCATCCGATTTCGCTCTCCGCCCAGATCCTGCCTCTATGGGCTTCAACGATATGCCGGGCTATCGCCAGGCCCAGACCGGTTCCCTGCTGTCCCTTTACCTTTTGATCCCTGCCCTGATAGAAGTGTTTGAAAATATTGCGGGCTTCCTCCGCCTGAATACCCGGACCATCGTCGGAGACTCTTATTTGAACAGCGCCGGCACGCGCCTGGTCGCTCCCAACAGGGAAGGCATCGATCCGCACCTCGCCCCCGGCCGGTGAGAACTTCAAAGCATTGCTCAAAAGATTATCCAGGACCTGCTGAATCCTGCGCTCATCGGCCAAGAACATCGGAATTGACCCGGCCACATTCCATTGAAGTTTGATGTCTCTTTTGCGCGCAATTAAATGCAAGGCCTCTGCGGATTTTTCAATCAGCGCTCTCAAGTCGCACATGGTGAACTCGTAGTCCATCATCTCGGCCTCCATTTTGGACAAATCGAGGATGGATGAAATACTTTTGAACAGACGCTGACTGTGATTTCGCACTACCTCAAGTATCTCTCGCTGGCTGCCGTTGAGAGGTCCGGGTATTCCTTCGAGAAGGAGCGCCGTGCCTTCCCGTATGGCCGTCAGGGGTGTTCGCAATTCGTGGGAAACATGTGCAGTAAAATCCGCTTTCAAACGATCCAGATGCTCAAGTTCCAGGGCCATGCGATTGAATGACCTGGCGAGCTCGATAATTTCCGTAGGACCTTTGACTTTAGCCGTGCAAAAGAATTCTCCCCGTCCGATGCGGCGCATCTCCCGCGCCAACGCTTTAAGGGGACGGCTGATTGCGCGCGCGTGGATATAGGCCATTATGAAGGCCCCTACAATTCCGAACAGCATCAGCCAGAACATCACCTCAGCCGCATATGCCGCATGGTCTCTGGCC
>DASPQK010000126.1:0-5257 GCA_035624985.1 Syntrophobacteraceae bacterium
CTTGCGAGAACCCTGCATTTATAAGTCGAAAGGGAAGATGAAGTGAGAATTTTTTCCACGGGAGCGCAAGTTTTTTCGTTTTGAGTTGTTCTATCCCATAGAAGGCCGAATTGTGGCTTTTTGGGGCTGTCGAATCCCAAGGTTAGAGGGGCGGAGACACCGCATCATTACGGGTTGCCAATTTGGGATGAGGCAGCGAAGATCACAAAGAGGGAATTTGGAACGCAATACGCAAGTCCTTAAAAATCGTAACCAGGAAGGAGAATCCCCATGAAATTGAGTACACGAAACGTCATCAAGGGCAAGGTTGTTGACATCACGGAAGGCGCGGTAGCAGCAAAAGTGAAGGTGGACATAGGAGGGGGCAACATTCTCACCTCGACCATCACCGTTGAAGCGGTGAAAGAACTCGGTCTCAAATCCGGTGATCAGGTATACGCCCTCATCAAGGCAAGCAGCGTAATGATCGGAAAAGATTGAGCGTGAAGCCGGATCGTTAGAGCAAACAGTAATGCAGCACCGCTCCAGCGATCCGGACCACTTCCTTCCTCAATCGTTGCATAGGGCACGACTCATCCGCCGCTGATCGGAGGAATGATCAAATTAATATCCCCACATCATGTAAACCGGTCATTATCAGTTTAGGGGAAAAAACGATGTAAATCGGGGGAAATTATTTTTCGTGTCGTCTTTTGCAAACACTGGAGATATTTTCCCCGCCGGGTTTTGGGGCTTTTCCTTTTTCTCCTCTGCCACAGCTTAGAATCTCGTGTCTCATGAGTTTGTATCCGCCGAATCTCTTACGCCAAGTTCCGTCCAAGATCGATGTGACTGGGAGGGCATAAAGCCCTCCCCTACAAAGGGCCCGGGTTTACCGCCGCCCAATCTTGAACGCAAGTCCGTATTACATGCTCCGTTCATTTTTCAGAAAGCTAATGTAGGCTGCTGCCGTTTCCGCCGGTTTTTCCATCATAGGGAGATGCCCGGTATCGTTCATGATTAAGGTCTGATGGTTCTTCAGGCCTTTCTCCAGAATCGATGCGCCGGACACGTCGAGCATCCTGTCGTGGTCCCCCCAGATAATCAGTACCGGCGCCTCGATCATCGGCAGGAAAGGCTCCAGGGCCAGTCTTTCTTTGGCGAGGTCCTGCGCGATTTTTTCGTTGAACTCCCTGGCGGCCATGGCTTGGGCCGCTATCACTTTCCTGAAGACGGCGGGAATCGGCGGGGGCTTGAAAAAAAGATAAGGGAGGACCCTTTCAAAGTCGGCAGGGTTGCGGATCAGAAGCGGATTGACGCCCTTATCCCGCTGCAGCTGGAACTCCGACTTTTTGGCAGTCACGACGCCGTAGGGAGCCAGGAGCGCCACGGTCAATATTTTCTGAGGGATTTCGGCGCTGTAGACTGCCGCAACAGCGCCTCCCATAGAGTTTCCCGCCAGGTGGAATCTCTGGAGTTGCAACACCTCGGTAAATCTGTCGAGAAGCTTCACCTGGCTGTCTATATCGTAGCTTTGGTCCCACCTTTTCGTGCTTTCGCCAAAACCGGCCAGATCGGGGATGATGACATGATAATCCGGTGTCAGCCTTTTGGCGAAATGGGTCCAGCGGTCCTTGTTGGCTGTGTATCCGTGCAAGAGCAACACTATCTCGCCCCGACCGCCTTCGAGGTACACGATCCTGTCACTGTCTACCTGCACCTCCTTTTTTACCAGACCGGCGCAACGCCGGTTAGCTTGCTGGGCAAGGTTGAACAGAAACTCGGGAAACAGGAAATAGGCAACCGCCAGCAACAAAACGACAAGGAGCGCGACAAGAGCCAGCTTCTTTTTCATATCGAATTCTCCTTTTGCTACAGGTCCACGATAATCGGGAATCATGCATCAAGTTGTACGCTGCAGATCCCAAGAAAAGCGTTCCGGGTCGAATTGCGCCACGAAAAACTTCCCCCCCCTCGTATCTTTTTCCTGTGTTTGATATGTTTGGCTTAATTCATGTTAAAGAGCATATCTTTGGGGACTGAGGGGAACGGAGTTGTCGCGAAGATACAATCGATGTCGAACTTCACCTCTTTTTCAGATCTCTCCGGGACAGTGAAAGCGACCCCTTCCAAGTGGTGAGTCAAGCCTTTAATCGACATCCCCGACCAAATCACCCGACTCTTCGCTATGCACGAGGGAGCAATGCCACTCCCTTGCCGGCGGGGTCCAAGCCTGACAGCCGCTCGTCCCGGTTTCTATCTTTCCTGCCCTTATTTAAGGCGAGATTTGCGCTCAAACCAAAAACAAATATCACGTCTTCGGGGAACGCCTCCCGCCCAATCCAGGTCCCTGAGCTCTCTTCCTTCCCTTTTTAATCTTTTTGAGGGAGACAGGATGAGCGGAAAAGACAGTTACACTGGTCACAATAGTCCTCAGCGCTCCCAAAGCAATCGAAATTGCCCTGTTTGCGTTGAATCTGCTTTATCAACTCAGCCTTGTTCTTTCCGGAAGACTTTATTCCCAAACTCCTAGCCAAACCCTGCACCTCATTCATTTTCATAAGAGAACTCCTTTCCCTCCATTGAAATTGGTTGCAATAGGTTCGAACCTCACTTTGGGACCGGTTTCCGCCCAAAAACTGCAAGAGCCACCGCCCACAGTTTGCGGGACCATACGACTTCTCAATAAAACATGCAAGAGATTTTTCATTAGCACTGAATTTTGCGCTATCAGGACGCTGGGATTCTTAATGCAAAAACAGCCGCCTATATTTCCATGGCCCGCCCATTTATTCGTGAACCAAATCCCATCAAACGATGGAAGGGCGGAGAAATCTCCAATCCCAAGCGCATCTCATGTAACAGATGTTTTGAAACAGGTATGAAGGGCCTGGGGATTTTCTCACCGCCCAATCTTGAACTCGGTATAACATCCGGTTGTTCCTTGAGAGCAGGTGAAACGATCTCACGTCTCCAAAAAACCCGACTTATATCGAATCGTCATCTCGATGCCCTCCAATATCTTTATCATTTCATCTTCAGGATCGACTTGAAGGTTTGAAGAGAGTGCCGGAGAAGACCCGCGCGGCCTTGCCGGCACCGCTTTGCCTTGACTCCAAAATGCGACTCAAGTAGACTCGTCCTGATGCTCCGGCAAGCGGGAAAATCCGATTTGGCACCACCTGCCCGCCTGATCGGAAGCGTATCCAATAAACGATTCAGTCGCTCATAAAACGGCAAACTCAATGGGTGCTGTTTCATAAATCCTACACTGCAAAGGTGAAAGGGATGAAAACTGTCCTGATTTTGCCCGAGCCGGTTTCAGCCCTGCATGCCGGTCGCACGGCAGTGAGAAATATACTCGCTTTTGTCGAGCGAATGCGCTGTCTACCCGCCTTTGTTACCAAGCTGGAGGGGGGGCTCGGGTTTGCCGAGATCGCACAAATTATCCTGAAGATCGGAAAACGAGGCTCTGCCGACGGTCGGAGCAAAAAGCCGGCGAGGTGTCTATGACACTGAGATGTTTCCTGAGAACCCTCCCCATTGTTTCCATCTTTGCGGTTCTTCTGCTTTGCGCTGGTTGCATCAAGCCGAAGATCACCATATTTCCCGATAAGACGGAGCCATTGAAGGAATTCACACTTCAAGGCACCGGGAAAGAGAAAATCCTGATCGTTTCAATTAAAGGATTCATCTCGGATTCTCCGAGAGGTTTTCTCAATAAGTCAAGCATGGTCGAGGAGATTGTATCTCAATTGAAGAAAGCCGGAAAGGACAAGGAAGTAAAGGCAGTCGTTTTAAAGATCGACTCCCCCGGCGGTTCGGTTACTGCAAGCGATATTTTGTATCATGAGATCATGGAGTACAAGAAATGCAGCGGGGCAAAGATCGTTGCGGCCATGATGGGAGTGGCGGCTTCGGGAGGATATTACGTAGCCTTGCCCGCGGACCTTATACTGGCTCACCCGACCACTATCACCGGTTCGATCGGGGTTGTATTCCTGAGTCCCAACGTTTCGGGGTTGATGAACAAAATCGGCGTGGAAGTCGATGCAAGCAAGTCAGGTAAGAACAAAGATATGGGGTCCCCTTTCCGGAAGGCCACTCGTGAAGAAGAGCAAATCGTTCAGAACCTTATCGATGAATTCGCTGGAAGGTTTGTGTCCCTCACCATGAACCATCGCAAGCTCAGTGACCAAGCAAGGGAGAATATCGCGTCGGCACGTGTTTTCATAGCCGAGGATGCGCTCAACCTGGGTCTTGTGGACCGAATCGGGTATCTGGACGATGCGATCCGCGACGCGGCAAAACTTGCCGGGCTCCCGGGCGACGCCAAAGTGGTGGTTTATCGACGCACCGAATACCCAAACGATAATGTCTATAACACGGCTTCCACCAGCAAGCAGGGTTTGCCCGAAATAAACCTGATTGACCTGGGCCTGGGGGATTCCGTTACTCCTCTGAGAAACGGCTTCTACTATTTGTGGATGCCCGGTCAGGGCGAGTAAGGGTTGAAGGAAGGGGGATTTGTCACTCCTTTGATCGGCGACCTGCTGCCCGGAAGGACGGGAGTGAACCTTAACCAGGCGATATCTGTTGAAGGTTAACTTTCTCCGACATGTTTTTGGCTCCCCGCAGTGAACTATTTTGCTGTCCGTGTTTACAGCGGCTATTCATTGGAATCACTTCCGATTCCGGCGCTTCGACATACCTTGAAATCTTTGCGATACCTGCTATACCATGACCCGGAGGAAAATCGCATTACAGGAGGAAACGGGTGTTTGAATATTCCATACTGCCGCGATTTACTTTTGTGGGAGACGGCAGAGAAGAGGCGCTCAATCTTGCGGACGCCGGGCGGCGCATCCAAGGCATTGCGGATATGGTTGCCCATTGCTACAAGCCGGAGGATCCCGTTGGACTCATCTTCAAATCCGGCCCTGAGCAGGTGCTGGCCTGGCTGGGGGCGGTGCTTTCCGGAAGAACTCCCTGCATACTTCAATACCCGACAGCGAAACTCAGCCATGATTACTGGAGGCAGTCCGTTCGCCAGACGATATCAATTTGCGGGTTAAAAGGCATAATTCACGGCCCCGATCTGGTGAGCCACCACCCCGAAAACATCTCGCAATGTTTGCTCCTGGATGAAAATCCGCCTTCTGCTCCACTGCGCTCGGATTTCCCGCGGACCGGCTCGATTTTGCAGCTTTCTTCCGGGACTACGGGTCAAAAAAAGGGCATCAGATATAGTTTCCATCAGCTCGCAACCCACACCGAG
>DASPQK010000127.1:0-3528 GCA_035624985.1 Syntrophobacteraceae bacterium
AGAAGCATTAATGGGGGCATAATTCCCTCTTTTCAGGTCCCCAGCGGGCAACTGAATTTGGTCGGCCCAGAGTATAACTCAAATCCGGACTTTCGTGATATGGGTCAAGGATTCTCGCGCAAAGACACAGCTATCCTGTGAGCGCATCCCCGGGAGCGCGGCCGTGGTAACCTGAACCAGCGTGATTACCTGCGCAACGGAAGCAATCGATCTGCTTGTCATGCCGAGGGGGTGACCGTTTCAGCGGTATTAACCGCGATGCAAGTGCCACTGGAATGGGCCAAGGGAACTATCTGGTTTTCGGTGGGCAGGGATACGACTCCGCAGGAGATTGATCAGGCAAGCAACATCATCTCCGAGGCGATCATTCGCTTGAGGCGATGACGGCAATCAGTTCTGCTGTAGATCAGGCGCGTTTGCATGATTTGGGGGCGCACCGCGAGGATTGGGCGATAATGCGATCTGGCTAAGCCCTATCCGTGGCGCGAATTCTCGTGAGCCCAGAAAAAATTTTGCGCAGGGTCTTATCATCGATCCTTCTCATCAATTGTTCTTCATACTCGTCAGTCTGGCACTCCTCCGCTATTTCATCGCCGGGAACAGAACTAGCCTCTATGCAAGCATGAGTTGAAATCTCTGTTGAATTATTTGCGCTATCAAGCTCATAGACCATGCGACTGTTGCGTTCGAGCCATCGGGAACAATCATCGTGGGAGCCAATATACAGGAGCACGATATGACATCCTTTACGAATGAAGACTAGCCGGTAACCACAACCCAGGTTGTATTTCTGACAGCGCTTGATCCGATGCTCTCCATAGCGGGTAAATCTAAATTTTTCCCGAAGTTTGTCGCCCTTCTCGTTTGTGATAAGGCAAATCAGTTGATCGGCCTTCACTGCCGCGACGGAGGCAAACCCATCAGTTGTTCGAAGGTCTTCGAGTTTCCAATCAAACGTGGCTGTTCTGTGAACAAAGTGCGTCTTCCCTTTATTGTCATCCCAGGCATGCGGCATCCTTCCACTCCTCCATTATAGTAACGGCATTAAATAACTTTACATAAATGACGAATTTTATCTGGCTTCCATCGGCGCTGAGCGCTGCGAATGGCTTGTTCAATCAGGTCCACAGTCGGATGATACCTATTGGTTGTCACCGTGTACCGAATATGACGCCAGACGCGTTCTTGGACGTTGAGTTCCGGGTGATAGGGCGGAAGGTACTCCATCTCGATTTCCTGGTGCTGGCCCAGAAACTCGCGCACCTCGGTTCCTTTATGCCAGGATGCCCCATCTATGTAGAGGTAGACCTTCCAGCCCTTGACGCGGTCGCACAGGTATTTCAGAAATGCCAGGAAGCCTTCGCGATTGCCTTTGGGCCATCGGAACAAACCATGCCACCCATAAAGCGGTTCTGCCCATCCAAAGAGATTGAGCCGCTTGTTATGCTGGCTCGTAGTCGGCACCACCGGCTGCGTCCCTCGCCGCGCCCAAACACGGCCAAGCTTCGGGTGAATCGAGAAACCGCTTTCGTCCGAAAAAACCAACAAGGCGAGTTCGCCGAGTTTCAGGATTCGGTGGAGTTTTTTTTGAGCCCGCGCCGGAATTCGGCAACGCCTTTGTCTGTGGCCTGTACATACCGATATACCGGCTGCTTGAGAGCGAAGCCGAGCCGCTTCAGCCAATTGCGCGCTTGTCGCGGCTTCAACTCCACGTTGCATACCTTGTGCAGGAATTCGACCACGACAACACCATCCCATCGCGTGCGCCTCAGACCGAATTCCTCCGGCGACTTCACCAACGCATCTGCCAATTTCTTTTGTACTGCTGGGCTCACGTGCGTCGGACGACCAGGACGGGGTTCGTCCAGTATGCTGTCGAGCCCACGTTTGTTGGCTTTGCGGATCCAATCGACAACCGCCTGCCGGCTTACTCCAAAGAGTTGGCTGATAGCCGACGATTTCCATCCCTTTAAAAGCAGCAGTAGCGCGGCGATTCTGATGCCGTTCCAGGCACCGGGAATGCTCTCGGCCTTTCGCAGCAATGCCTTCTCGGTGATTGAAGCATGCGTGACCGTTAGGGGGTTCATGCATGAAGAGTAGCCCAGGTGTCAACATTATGTCAAGTTATTTATTGCCATTACTATAGGTTGTTGTTTGTATTACTGCTTTCATCTGCCATAGCTGGCCCTCCATGCGAATTCGTGATGGTTCCACAAACCTGCGAAATCATTCGGCCGTGGCAAGAAGATGAACCCGGCAGACAGGATAAAGGTGAATTTCTAATTACAGTGAAAGGACGGCGTACCGACGTTTTATCGGACGGTTATCAAGTAAAGCCGGAAAAGAGGTGAATGGCTATTCCTTTCATTTTTCTGCTTGTCACTGTGCCACCAAAACCATGCTTATTGCAAGCATTTTTCCTGTTGTATTTTGCTGCTCCTTGCCTATTGCGCATCGGCCTATGGACAGCAGGCTGCTTTCAGCAGCCTGCTGTCCTATCCATCAAGAGTGACGAGATTATGTCTCTGGTAAAATTTGAGGTAACTACTCCTCATGAGATGTCTTCTGTTCTGACCACTGAATCAGTGAAAGATATGAATCTCAAAGTCGGGGATAAACTGATACTGGTCGTCAAGGCTATTCATGTTTTGCCGATTAAGGAATAGGCTTATCACCCTGTATCTATGAGTACCGAGACCGTCGGAAAACCAACAATATAGGCTTAATACAGGCGTCAGCCGTTTGTAGATGCTGTTTCCTTAGATGTGATCTCATATTTGAAGCTATCCGGATCCAGGCTGTCGAGCCTCTCCTCGGATGTTTCTGCCTGCGGATACATCAGAAACGCAATTGGCTGTCCGCTTGATCCTGGCAGAACCACATCGTGCGCAAAGTTATAAGCCATCCAGTTCATCTCCCAGGATCCGAACAGCCGGGCCCGCGCCCTCTTCACCATGTCATCGTCCAGCGGACGGTTTCCGGGCGGCTCTTCAAGCATCACCTTTCGCACATCCGCAGGATCGATAGGGATCCAGCCGTAGTCACTTAAATAGACTTCCGCACGGCAATGTTGCGCTTTCGTCACGTTTTCGGAAGCAACTCCCAGGCTTTTGTATCCCAATTCCGATTTGGCCAGACGTATGCCGTAGACGTCGCGTGCCGGAAGCCCGGCAGCACGCGCAAGGCCGACGTAGAGTGCATTTAGGTCGGCGCATTTGCCCGTCAAATCCCCGGACTCGAGCATGAACCGGATATTGCCAAGGCCGCACCCGCGCGTCTTCGGATTACGGCTCGTGTTCTCCACAATCCACTCATAGATCGTGCGCGCTTTGTCAATATCTGTCTTCGAGTTTCCGGTGATCCTGAGTGCGGTTTCCTTCACGATGCCGTCGGTCGGCAATAGCTTCGTCGGCCTCAGGCAATATTCCAACTCGGTGCGTTCGGCTCTGGGACTTATGCCATGCACGGAGAAGTCAATCGCCTGATTGTGGATCACCACTCGGCTTATGACAGTGAGAATCGGCTTTA
>DASPQK010000128.1:0-7109 GCA_035624985.1 Syntrophobacteraceae bacterium
CATGACACGCACGTAATAAGGGCGGCCGACAGCAGCCCTCGCAGGTTTCCGGCGCTCTGATTTATTGAATCCAGCAACTGCTGTGCTCTCCCCCTCAATCGCATTCTATAAAGAACGTAGAAGCCTGAAGCAGCGAAGATCAACGACCCGAAGATCAGCAAAAGAGCATAGCACCTGTAGACATTAAACGCCGTGAGGAGGCTCATACCGGCTATGGCCACCACTGTCGCCAGATCCAGCGCGCGTTCGACCAGAAAGGATCCGTATCCCGGAAAACGCCCGATCATGCCGTACTTTTTCAGGAGCTCCACTTTGAGCATCTCTCCTGACTGCAAGGGGGTGAAGATCGAAAAACTTAATGAAACGGCCGTACACATATAGAGATCGAAGAAGGGAACTTTGGTGCCTGTGCGTTTGAGAAGCAGATGCCAGCGCAGAGCGCGAATCATCCAGTAGAGTATGATAGATGCTCCGCCATAGCCCATCACTTGAACAAAGTTTACTTCTTTGAGGGTCTGAAAGATAGATCCCCATTGAAATGTCAGGACAACGTAAACGGTGCTGCCCGTGAAAACGGCAATGCTTAAAGCTATTGCCGCAAAACGAGGCCAACGGGAGGGCGTTCCGGGCAAGGGAAGATCAAAACTTTTGGGAGGGATTGCCGCTTCAATCCCGGCAAAGGCTGACACATGCGCATCGATTGATGGAGAGGCCGCCTCATTTTCCACAATACGGTCAAACTCTCGCACGTCGCAAATCCCGTAGTGCAAATGAATAATGTTCCAAAACCAAGCGGTTTGGGGCGGTCATCGATTCCCCCAAAAACACGGCGTTCCCGCTCATTGGGCCGCGCCATCAATAAAATTTGGATGCTTTAAGACCCGGCGGCCTGAAAATAGCAAAAATCAATAATGAATACTAGCCGGAAGAATGATCTCTTGGCAAATCAATGCAAAGCCTCACAGTCTGCCTGCCGATTCGACCTTTGTGGCCGACGGTTCGATATGCGGGACGACTTTTTGAAGACACTCCGGGTCCTGTTTTGGGAAAGTTGCCTTATAAAATGCCCGCCTGCGTCTGCGGTGGAGAGTTAGGCGTGGAGGATTACCCAATTTCTATACAGCCTTTTTCGCCGGAACCTGCTGCAGGGTGTTCCTCAGAAATCGAGCGAATAGGGGCGCAAAAAGGCGGACATATAGCCGTATATGAAAGTCTCGCCTCATTTGGCGATTCGCACATGTCCCAAGGCGATTCTTTGCCGGACCCTCTCATCCAAAGCCGGAGGTGGGAACTCAAATAGTAAAAGAATAGTTCTCCGCACGCTTGGTGAAATCCAAGACGAACTTGATGTGCTCCTCCATTGCCCTATAAGCTGAATCGGTGTCATGCGCGCGGATGCCTTTGAGTATTCTTGCATGCTGTTGGGCAACTTTTTCGAGATTGTCATGGTCACTATACAGATTCTGGCGGTTCTTGGTGATTCCGAAAAAGAGCAAGGCAAAAAAATTCTTCATGATGTGGATATGGACGGCATTCTTTGTAGCATAAGCTATTCCCATATGGAAAGCTACATCCGGTTCCTGTCCAAGCCCCCCCCTTTCGACTTCGGCCGCCATCTCCTCCAGGCTTCGCTCCAGATCCATGATGTCCTCGTCCGTTGCCCGGCCGGCGGCCATTTTGGCCGCATTGCACTCGAGCCCGAGCCTGACTTCGAGCAGATCGATCAGGCTTATTTCCCGATCCGTTATCATGGCCGCAAAGGGATTCTTTTCAGCCGAAAATGCAGTCGGACTTACGAAAGTCCCCTGACCTTGCTTATGTTCCAAAAGACCCTGCGCCACCAGCCTGTTGATTGCCTCTCTTACAGTCGGGCGGCTTACCCCAAGATTTTCGGTCAATTCGCGCTCGGTCATCAGCCGGTCGCCTGGCTTCAGTCGCCCTTTGAAGATGAGGTCCCGAAGCTGCTCGAACACAAGGTCTGAAGCACGTGCAAGTTTAACTCTTTTTAACATCTTTCCCTCACCTCAACGAATCAGCATATATTTCGATGATGAGCTTTCTTGGCTGTTCCGATATTCCCTGGGATTTTTTCAGATGACACGGATCATGATAGGAGACCGTATCCAAATCGCCTTCACATGCAGTCAATATCTTTTTACCAATCATGTCCGTCGCTTCCTGTATATGAATTGTTGTCAATTCAGATTACCATCTGCCCAGGTGAAAGTTTTTTTGGAGCGATTCCGCCGTATCCCCACCAATACAGGGGTTCTTGAACCATGTCAAGTAAAATAATTACTTGACAGCCCTATTTTTCTCTGCTAGAAGTGACTTGTTGTCATTAGGTAAGACCATTTATAAAATCTCTCGCCCAAATTCGAGGTGCCCTCGTGAAAAGGAGATAAAAAATCATGCCATGGACAATGAACGTCAACCCGTTCGGGAACCTGGGATTATCGGCCCTGGTTGCGGCTGTGCCCATCCTCTTTCTCTTTGTTGCTCTTACCGTTTTGAAAATGAAAGGCCACTGGGCCGCAATCGTCGCCACTTCCCTGGCCGTGATCATCGCGGCTGCCGTCTACGGCATGCCTGTAAACTACGCGGGGCTTTCTGTGGTTTACGGAGCGCTGTTCGGTCTTTTCCCCGTCTGCTGGATAGTCATTACTGCCCTTTTCATCTACAATATGTCCGTTAAAACCGGACAGTTTGAAGTCATTAAAAACTCGCTGGCGACAATTTCAGATGATCGCCGCATGCAAGCTTTGCTCATCGCCTTCTCGTTCGGTGCCTTTATCGAAGGCGCCGCCGGGTTCGGAACGCCCGTGGCGATCACCGCCGCCATGTTGGCAGGACTCGGTTTTAATCCCCTCTATGCCGCCGGTATCTGTCTTCTGGCCAACACGGCGCCTGTTGCCTTCGGCGCAATCGGAATCCCTATTGTGGTAGGCGCCGGCGTTTCCGGCGTCGATCTGATGGGATTCAGCCAGATGACCGGCCGCACGCTGCCGTTCCTTAGCGTCTTTGTCCCGCTTTACCTGGTCATTCTCATGGCCGGCTGGAAAAGAGGCATGGAAGTCTGGCCCGCCTGCATGGTATGCGGCGGTTCGTTTGCACTCGTGCAGTTCTTGTCTTCCAATTATATTGGACCCCTTCTCCCGGATATTCTCTCGTCCATATCCTCGATCATCTGCACCGTTATCTTCCTGCGATACTGGCATCCGAAGCAAAGCTGGCACTTCCCTGAGGAACCCACGAGCAACGGCAGGGCTGAGCTCCAGTATGCCGGCGGCCAGGTATTCCGCGCGTGGGCGCCATTCCTTCTGCTTTCTATCTTTGTTGCCGCCTGGGGCATCAAACCCGTTCAGGCCGCCATGAACCAGATTTTCCTGCTCAAGCTGCCCATCTACGGCCTCCACAACATGGTGATCGACCATGTGGGCAAGGCAAAATCGGCGCTCTACCTTTTCAACGGGCTGAGCGCCGCCGGCACGGCCATTCTCCTGGCCTGGTTCTTTTCTATCCCCGTCATGGGCGCCTCCATTCAGACTGCCCTTGAGGTGGCCGCCAGCACTCTGAAGCAGCTCAAGTGGCCTATTGTCACGATTTCTACTATCCTGGGCTTCGCCTATATCATGAACTACTCAGGTATGGCCATCACACTGGGTTATGCCTTCGCCTCCACAGGCTGGCTTTTCCCATTTTTTGCCGCATTTCTGGGTTGGCTCGGCGTATTCATGACCGGGTCCGACACGTCCACGAACGCCCTTTTCGGAAAGCTCCAGGCCGTCACGGCAGATCAGATCGGCATTAATCCCCTGGTTACACTCAATGCGAACACTTCCGGCGGCGTGTGCGGCAAGATGATCTCGCCTCAGTCAATCTCCGTCGCCACCGCGGCGACTCACATGGTCGGCAGGGAGTCGGATATTTTCCGTTTCACCCTGAAGCATTCACTAATCCTTTGCTCGGTAATCGGCACTATCTGTATGCTCCAGGCCTATGTCTTCACCTGGATAATTCCGGCAGTGGAAAAGGCGGCGCCCGCGGTTGCACAGGCTGCTGCCGCAGCGGCAACCGGCATCTCGGAGGGCCTGCTTTACCTTGGAATCACATTTGCCGCGGCGGTTGTCATCACCATACTGTCGCGCGCCTTCGGCAAAGGCCTGGTGAAGCGGGAGGGCGCCGTTAAAACGGTTTTCCATTAAATCGGCTCACCGAAGGCGGGGAGTTAACCTCCCTCGCTCACCTGATGAGGGTTTCTTTGAGGGGGTGCCGCCCAACCACAGTAAGAAAAGACACCAAAGGAGTCATGCGAAATGTTCGATGCATTCAAGATCAAGGCGGAGGCGGTCAGCGCCGAGGTGTATCGCTTTCCGACAAAGGACGCAGCACTTGATTTCATTCTCGGCTTCCTCAAACGGGAAGGTGTTGCCGACGCGCCGCAATGCTATGCTCTCTGGGCCGACAGTCCCTTTCTCGAAGGTTTGGACAAGGGGAAACTCTCGAAAGAAGTGCCGGGGCTCAGGTTCGACGTCACCCGCGAGCTTGCGGCCCAAACCAGGATCGGCATCAGCCAGATGGATTGGGGCTTGGCGGACACCGGTACACTGGTGCAGGACTCAACACGGGCCGAACAGCGCCTCGTATCCACACTGCCCGCCATCCATATCGCTCTGATCGCCACGGACCGCATCCTGGCCGACCTACCCACGGTTCTAAAGAAGGTAAACCCCGAACAGAGCAGCTATATTGCCATGATAACCGGGCCGAGCCGGACCTCGGACATCGAGCGCGTGTTGACCATAGGTGTTCACGGGCCGGTGAAATTGATCATTGCTGCCGTAGACGAGCTTGGAGGATAAACCTATGGCTATTAGCAGGGAGTTTCGAAAGAAAATAGACAAGGCGCTGCACTCGACGACTCTGGTGGGGGCTCTTGGCAGGTTTTCCGAGGCATACAGGGTGAGCCGCGCTCAAGCATACGATGGGATAGATTTCGAAGCTCTGAGGGAGAAGATAGCCGGGATCAAATCCTCTGCGGCTTCGCACTTCGATTATTTGGCCGCGCAATTCAAACAAAAAGCCGAAGCCAAAGGGGCCAAGGTGTTTCGGACCAGCAGCCCCGAGGCGGTCAAGGAATACATCCTTAATCTAGCTCTGCAAAGAGGAGTCAAAAGCATAGTCAAATCAAAATCGATGGCCTCGGAGGAGATCCATCTCAACTCCTACCTCGAAAAAGCCGGCATTGCCGTGAAGGAGACGGACCTGGGGGAGTGGATAATACAACTTGCGGGGCAGACGCCTTCCCACATGGTTTTGCCTGCCATTCACATGACCAGGGAGGAAGTGGCTGAGCTTTTCAGCAAGGAGGTGCACGAGCGGCTGAGCTCGGATATCCCCCGCTTGGTCAAGGTTGCCCGCGAGCAGTTGCGCGAAAAGTTTCTGGCTGCCGACATGGGCATCTCCGGCGCAAACATTGCGGTGGCCGAGACCGGCAGCATAGTTCTGGTTACCAATGAAGGCAATGCGCGCCTGGTCACCAGCTTGCCAAAGATACATGTTGCCGTCGTCGGTCTCGAAAAGCTCGTGGAAAAATTCGAAGACATTGCCCCTATCCTCACGGCGCTTCCGAAAAGCGCCACGGCCCAGTTGTTGACGAGCTACGTCTCCATCATCACTGGAGCGACACCGGCGACTGATGGCGCCCGGAAGGAGCTGCACATCATACTCATGGACAACCGGAGATCGGAGATGTCCAATGACCCGAAATTCAAGCAGGCGCTACAGTGTATACGCTGCGGGTCGTGCCTCAACGTCTGCCCCGTCTTTCGTCTCGTTGGCGGCCACGTCTTCGGAAAGGTTTACACCGGTGGCATAGGAACGATCCTCACCGCTTGGTTCGATGAGCTGAAAAAATCCGAAGAGATCCAGGGCCTTTGCATTCAGTGTGGCAACTGCAAGCAGGTCTGTCCGGGAAAAATAGACATCCCCGAGCTCATCCTCGAGATACGCCGACGCATAGCGCAGCAGGAAGGCCACCCTCTGATCGAGAAGGCCATGTTCGCCGTCGTCAACAACCGCAGGCTCTTCCACTCCATATTGCGCACGGCGTCGCTCACTCAGGCGCCGTTTGCCAGGCAAGGGTTCATTCGGCACCTGCCCATGTTCCTGTCAAAGCTGACCGATTTCCGCAGCCTGCCCGCAATTGCCGGCGTTCCCTTTAGAGACCGGGTCAGGAGAATCGAGCAGCCCGGATCAAACCAAAAGATTGCATTCTATTCCGGGTGCCTCATAGACTTCGCTTACCCGGAGATGGGCGAGGCGCTGATTAAGATCTTGAACAAGGCCGGCCTCGAAGTCGTCTTTCCCGAAGCTCAGACATGCTGCGGAGCCCCGGCCCGCTACAGCGGCGCCTACGAGGTGGCGGGACAAAATGCCGCTGACAATATTGATGCCCTTCTGGGTGAAAAAGCCGACTGCGTGGTGTCGGCCTGCCCGACCTGCACCGCCGCCCTGAAACATGAATTCCTCGGCACCTTTGAAAGTCTCGGACAGGTTCAATGGATGGACAAGGCAAAGGAGCTGTCCGCAAAGACGATGGATTTTTCCTCCTTTGTGAAGAAGCTCGTCGACGAGGGGCGTCTATCCTTCAAGGAAGCCCGGCAGATCACGAAACTGACCTACCATGACTCTTGCCACCTGAAAAGGACGTTGAACGTCTTCCGGGAGCCGCGCGAGCTTCTGAAAAGAAGTGGCCATGAAGTCCTGGAGATGTTCGAATCCGACATCTGTTGTGGAATGGGCGGATCCTACTCGCTCAAGCTGCCGGAGATTTCCGCCCCGATCCTGGAGCGAAAGCTGAAAAACATCAGGAACACCGGGGCCTCTGTCGTCGCGATGGACTGCCCCGGCTGCGTCATGCAGATCAGGGGCGGCTTTGACAAGGAAGGGGCGCCGGTCAGCGTTCGACACACGGTTGAGCTTCTAGCCGAAATGCTTGAGCAGGATTGAGGGCCTTGACTTAAAGGAGAACCAAATGTCACCGAAAAACGGATTTCCCGAACTAAACCCTGAAGAAGCGGCAGCCCACATCCACGACGGGGCGACGC
>DASPQK010000129.1:0-6557 GCA_035624985.1 Syntrophobacteraceae bacterium
AAGCCGGTCTTACTAGCCGGTGCCGCCTTTGGCAATGCCCAGGGGTTCGAGGATTTCCGATATGATACGAACCCTCGCCCTGTCGGTCCCTGAGGCTTGCGCTTCCTGGTGGAGCCGCGTCAAGGCGGCCGCGTGCCGGTACATGTTCCGCCGCCCGGATTCTCGGGCCATCTCGATCAAACTCCAGTCGCCGGTTTGCCGGAATCGGAAGAAGGCTTCCCGGATTTCCGGGAAAACCGCCCGCGAGATGGCACGCTGGAAAGCGACATAGAACCCGAGGGAAGATTCGACGCGGTTTTGTACGATGTGGCCGAGCAGCCCTTCCGGGTGGGTGTCCGCAAGAACGTCTTTCAGCACTCGGGCAAAGATTTCGACCGGGGTATTCGCATAGGCGGAGACCAGTTCCTGCCAGAGGCCGCTGTCGAAGCCGGTCTCCAACACTTCCCCGATTTCGTGGTAGACCCAGGTTTCAAGTTCCCGCCCCGCGATCCGCTCCAGTAGGTCCCCGAGGCGCGCCGCGTTGCGGCGGATCTCATCGAGACCCACCCCGTACCGGGCAAGACCGAACTCCACGGCTTCCCGCGCAGAGGGGGGCGCCTCAAGAATATGGTCCCACAGGAAAAAGAGCATGCACGACCGCCTGGCGAATATCTGCTCTCCCCGCCGCATTGCCGGGGTCATGAAGATGTCGCGGGCAAGCTCGCGGTTTACCACGTCGATTCTCAGCCCGCCCACCGAGCTCGATTCGGCGCATTCAGCCAGGAAAAAAGTGGGTTTCATGCCGATGCCGTAGCCCGCCCCGTAGACCAGACCCAGCGGGCGCAGGCGAACGTTTAGTCCGGCCATGTCGTAAGGATCGAAACGCTCTCCGCCCAGGACAACCGGCGCGATTTCTCCCTCTATGATTTCCTCCCAGTATTGCTCCCTGTCTTCCATCCACCCCATAAGATCGGCCGCTCTGGGCTCCTGCCAGGGGACCATCCGGTGCTCCCATTTGTACTGGTCCCGCATCCTAAGCAGAAGGCCGCAGAGCGAGTACACCCCGGCGTGCCGGGCGTCCGATATATCGCAGTTTTTCTGAACCTGACGCTGCAGGTCGGATATTTCCGGTCTCAATGCGCCCTCCTGAAAACCGTTGCGCAGGAGGAAAAAGGCAGTTCTCAGCCCTCCGGGACGGCCAAGCGGGAACCATGCGCCACTGCAAGTTTCTAACCCCGGTTTTTATCCATGTCCACAACAAATTACCTTTTCACGGGGCTTTTTCGATCCCAACCGCCGCTTTCTTCGCGTTTGATTCCGGAACGACGATCTCCCGATATCCGGCATCCCCTGCCTGGACGGCCGTGATAGCAGCGAGGTCGATTTAATACCTGTCCTGCACAGCGAAAAACATGGTATCCGGGCTTTTCGGATGGGTTTCTATAAGCAAATCATATCGTGAAAAATCGAAAAGTGGCAAGATCCTCTGGATGGCTGCACCCGTCTACAATTCTATAATAGCTTGACAACGATGCCCATGATTATACCCTTGCCGTGCAAGAACTTTTGAACCATAACGATATCGAAACGATTGTGGGCTAGGCCAATACCCTGAACGGGGGAACCCCCGGCGTGAACAGTCCGATGGACTCTCTTTGAGCTGATGAGGGAAGAGTATTATGCCGATCCGCGTAAGATCCTATGACAAGTCGGGAGGCAGACCAAAATCTCTGGAAAAGCGGAGACTCAGATCGATATCGGCTACCGGTTTTATAGCTTCTCATATGGGCTCAAATTCGCGAATTGGCATCTTATGTGGATCAATCGAAACATTGTTATGTGTAAACTATTCGAGGTGTGATGATGACAAAAGAGGAATGGAATGAACTCGTAAAAGGCATTTGCAACCATGAAATTCGACCAAGGCTCGGAAGAATTTTTGGCAAATATCATCCTCTTGAATGGTTTGAGCGGTTCCCTTTTGCTTACAGATGGTTTTTTCTGGCTACAAGAACAATAGGGTTTATCAACGAAAACTTTGACGATGAACACGACCTTACAAAGGTTTTCAACAAAGAATATCTTGACAACATCCTTGATAATCTCAAATGGGGCGTTGAACAAAATAATCATCTGGTTTTGCAAAGCGGCATTTCTGATGTTGTTGAAGAATTTTGGGATGAAATAGTCGATGGAATGGATATTTCAGACATTCCTGAGGCCGATTTTGATGCTCTTCGAGAGGCTGGTAGCCATGATCCGAAAAGTGAAGTGCATGTATCAGTGATAAGAGTAAAGAAGCTTAAAATATCTACGGGCTATAATTCCAAAGAGAGTTCGTTAAGATATTCACTTGAAAAAAGTGAGTCCATTGTTCAGAGAAAAAAGGAAATTTTAAAAGAATCCAATTCGAACAACCCTCCCACTAAAAGGAAGATATTTAAGGGATTGGGAGGAATATGCCGAGGGACTATTCTTACGGCTGTTGATGTAGGTTTACTTGCTGGATTTTGGCCTGTCCCGCTTTCTCCCGACACAACAACAGTTGGTGCAGTCACATCTATGATTACAGGCATTGGCGACATTATGATAGCTGTCGGAGAGCTTCGGGGAGAGTAAATAGAGATAACACAACAACGGCATTAAGGGCGACGGCAAAAAGCCGCCGCGCCTTATGCCGAGCGTTAGGCGACCAAAAACGACCATGGGCACGAAGATAGAGCTTGATTATTTGCATATGACGAAAACGGGAAAGGGGTCAAACCTACACTCTTCACACAGCGCCCGTCCTCGTTCCCTCCCAGACTAGCCGGAATCAAAAGGACGCAATGACGAACGGCGGCTCAAGACTATTGGCTGAGGCCAACAGCATTAACACCTCTTTTGCCCGATGTCTGCCCTCCCCTCCTGAGGCAAATCGCCGTTAGTCTTTCATGGCCCCGAGAACAATGCTGCTGACGTCGCTGACCTTGATCTCCTCTTTTTCGAGGTTCTTTAGGCCGTCGGCGAGCATGGTGCGGCAATACGGACAAGCAGTGCAAATAGTGTCCGCACCCGCTTCAACGGCCATCCTTGCGCGCGCCGTGCAGATGCGCTCGCCCTCGCTTTCCTCCATCCACATCCCGCCCCCGCCTCCGCCGCAGCAGAAGCTGAGCTTATGGTGCTTGCTCATTTCGGCGGGCGGTTTGCCGGTCGCCTTTGCGATGAGGTCTCGAGGCTCATTGTAGATTTCATTATACCTGCCCAGATAACAGGAATCGTGCCACACGATTTTGCCCATATCGAGACTTTTGCCCAGCTGGATCCTACCCTCGTCGATGAGCTTCTTGATGAACTCCGTATGGTGATATGCTTCGTACTCGCCGCCGAACTGCTTGTATTCGTTTTTGGTCGTATTGTAGCAGTGCGGGCAAACCGTGATGATCTTTTTAACGTTATAGCCGTTGAACATGTCGACGTTGCCCTGCATCATGGCGGCGGACAGGTATTCATTGCCGAGCCTTCTGGCCGTTTCTCCGCAGCACATTTCCTCCTCACCGAGGATCGCGAAGTCCACCCCCGCAGCTTTAAGGATTTTAGCGGTGTCGATGGCTATCCTCCTGCTCTCCTGGTCAAAAGAAGCAGCACAGCCGAGGTACAGGAGATACTCGGCGCCGCTTTCTTCTCTTTCCGCCATGGTAGGGATGTCCAGGCCGGCGGCCCATTCCATCCGCAAGTGCTGGCCGATGCCCCACGGGTTAGAGTTCTTTTCCATGTTGCGCATGGCAAGCTGGACTTCCGGACTCATCTTAGCCTCGGTCAGGACAAGGTAGCGTCTCATATCCACGATAAGCTGCACGTGCTGGATCCACACTGGGCAGGAAGTCTGGCATGCCTGGCACGAAGTGCAGGCCCAGATGAATTTCTCGCTGAAGACCCCGCCGATGAGGTCCTTGTTCAAAACTTCGTATTTCTCTTTCATCTCTTCGAGTTTTTCGGCGGACATCCTGCCTTCTCGGATAAGAACGGCCGCACGCTCGAACAGGTGCTCCTTCAGGTCGTGGACAAGACCTTTGGGGGTAAGTTCCTTGCCGGTGTTGAAAGCAGGGCACTGTTCCTGGCAGCGGCCGCATTCCGTGCAGGCGTAAGTGTCGAGGAGCTGTTTCCAGGTGAACTGCTCCACCGCGTTGACCCCGAACGATTCAGCCTCTTCGTCCTCGAGGTCCATTTTGTTGATGACGCCCGTGTGACCGAAGTCTCGAAGGTAGATGTTGGGGATCGCGCCCAGGATGTGCAGGTGCTTGGAACGCGGAATGTAGTAGATAAAGAACAAGAGCGCCGACACGTGAATAAGCCAGAGAATTCCGAAAACGGCCTTGGCCGAACTTGTCACCTGTCCTTCCTTTGCCGCCGGCATGATTGAGGTGAACAGGTTTGAAATCGGCGCCCACGAAGCGCTTATTTCTCCTGTCGATATTCTCATGGCGCACATAAGGAAATAACTGACGATCAGCGTGGAGATAAGGCCGAGAATGATGACGGCGTCGATAGTCCCCGATAGGGGGCCTACAAGCCGCACCGGCTTCAGAACGAACCGGCGGAAAAGAGAAATGGCGATAGCGATCAAAACCCCCACGCTGATAATGTCCACGATCAGCCCGATAACTTTGAAGCCGGGCAGCGCCCAAAACGAAACCTGCGGGAACACTGCGTTTACAAGAAGCTCCAAAGTCGCCAGGGAGATCATCAGGAAGCCCCAAAAGATCACGAAGTGCCCGATACCCCCCAAAAACATCAAAACGCGCTTCTGCCCGAACACGAACGTCAGCACGCTCATGATCCTCCTGCCCGGTTGATCGAACCTGGGCTTCGGATCGGGGACGCCCAGACTCAAAGCCTGCAACAGGAACTTCACCCGAGTTGCAAAAAGGTAAATGACACCGAAAAAGCTCAGCAAGAACAGGAACCTTACAGGGACAAACTCGCTGGGAGTAAGGAATGAGTACATAATGAAACCACCCTCCTGTTAAAAGTTTGTGCACGTCGCAGCCGGACGTTGAATAAATATAAGGGATTGAAATTGCTTTGGGCTTTCTCCCCCGCCCATTATTATCCTATCAGATTCGCGTGAATCCCACAAGTCGGACCTGCCGGAAGCAGGCTATAAACTCCAGGGATGGAGGTGCGTCATGAAATCGCAAAAACCGGTCCCATCGACGTATAGCTTGCGTATTCCAACACCGGATTGTATCCTTTATCCAGTCGCAGGCGCGCAAGTGAAGTTTTTTCGGTTAAAGATCCGACCCGAAAATGCCGTTGGGATGCTTGGCGCTGAAGTTGGGTGCATTATTCCGGATTATGGCAATAAGACGCGATTTATTTCTACCCAGTTACGGAGGATTGACGATGAAAAAATCCATTGTTTTCCTGACAGCCTTCTTACTCCTTAGCGGCTTCAACTGCACGGTAAGCCACTCGGTTGGCGTTCCAAGCTTGAAGGGCACCTGGACCGGGACCGGCGACGATATGGATCCTGATGGAACCTTGTCCACTTTGGACCTCACAATGCATGTTAAAGACCAGAAGGGGTCGTTATTCTACGGCACCCTTTACAACGGAAAAAAGACTATGAAGTTGTCAGGAAACATTTCCGGTATGGCTGTTACCATCACCGTACTAGCCGGCAGCTATGTGGAGTCTACAGGCTTCAGCAGCCAGTACGTGCCCGGTTATGGCTGCCTCAATGGGGCCAGCAACCCCAATGGAAAATGTAAATCCACGGGGACTACCATAGGCGTGGCGACCGACTTGTCCAAGCTGACAGTTAATAGTGAAGATACGGAGACGTATGCGGTTTTAAACGGCACCCTGTCGGTGTCCGGTGGAAGTGAAACCATCTCAGGCGTGGGCAGTGGGATAGGAGCTGACACAATAAATTTCCAGCTTAAATTAAATAAATAATAAAGGGGTCAAGTTTCCGTTTGACCGGTTGCCGGACTTCTTTGGACACGCCGGCAACGCTCACTCAGTTCCCGGTCTGACGCCGGAGGCTTTCACATCGAGTCAAGCGCCCCGCCAACGGCACTGTAGCTCCTGACCATGTCTGGATCTCATATCGTATTCCCGGCGCAGGCGTCTCCCCGCGAGGTTATTTCTCCCGGCGCAATCAGCCGAGTTTCCCGAGTGCGGATTTCACCGGCGGAAGGGTCCCACATGCTCTTGATGTTACCGGATATTTAAATTCTTGCAGCGCAAGGAATCAAGCGAAATTTAACGCCGTAACGCTCCTCCAGTAAGTTTGAAGTCAGGTGAGGGAGTCTCGGAAGGTCATCTTTGGTTGCCTCTGAAGCAAGCCTATTTTATGTTGCAAGAGAGGGCACGAGGCTCTATTGTTCATGTGTGGGCATTGAGACGATGAGTTCCTTGAGGTCTAGAATGAATAAATTCACTGCCATAATCGAAAAGTGCGCTGAAACTGGTTTGTATGTCGGCTATGTCCCTGGTTTTCCGGGGGCACACAGCCAGGGTGAGACCCTGGACGAACTCAATCGGAATTTGCAGGAAGTCATAGGTATGCTTCTCGAAGACGGCGAACCTTT
>DASPQK010000130.1:0-2551 GCA_035624985.1 Syntrophobacteraceae bacterium
AACCGGTATCCTTGAGTTTGTCGGCCAGGATGACCGTGGCTTTCATTCCGGCGCTCCGGTAGCACGTATCGATTAACTGGGCAAGGGCCTTCTTGTTCATCACCTTGTTTACGGCTGAGAAATTAACCCCCTCCGGCAGGATTTCGGACAGGATGACTCGGCCGACGGTTGTTCTGACCAATTCATCGGCAAGAACCTGACCTTTGCGGACTTCATCCCCTGGCTGAACCATTATTTTTCGAGACACTAAGGGCCTGCCTTCGCTCAGCGCATAGGTCGGCCTTTTTCCGTCAGCTTTCAAGCCGATCTCTTTTTCGCTTATGTAATCGATGACCCCGTCTTGCTCTGCCGCTATGCGGAACCGAACGACAATGCCTGCATGCAGATCGGCCTCTTCAGCATCAAAAGCCGAGCGTACCTCCTCGGGGCTGTTATATACCCGTGTTTCGCCCCTGGCGATTGACTGCTTCAGATCCTGGGCGTCTGCGAACGGCAAGGTGGACCCCTTGGCGAAAGGCTTTTCGCGGGTCATGTAATAAATCCCCAGGACTATGTCCTGAGAGGGCACGATGATCGGGTCGCCGTGTGCCGGGCTGAGAATGTTGTTGGTGGACATCATCAGTATTCGCGCCTCGGCCTGTGCTTCGATTGAAAGCGGCACGTGGACGGCCATCTGGTCGCCGTCGAAGTCGGCGTTGAAGGCCGTGCAAACCAGCGGGTGGAGCTGGATGGCCTTGCCTTCGATAAGTATCGGTTCGAATGCCTGGATACCCAGCCTATGCAGGGTCGGAGCGCGGTTGAGCATTACGGGGAACTCCCGGACCACTTCATCCAGGGTGTCCCATACCTCAGGGGTTTCGCGCTCGACCATTTTCTTGGCCGCTTTTATAGTGGTAACGTAGCCTTTTTCCTCAAGTCTATTGTAGATGAAGGGCTTGAAGAGCTCGAGGGCCATTTTTTTGGGCAACCCGCACTGGTGGAGCCTTAGATTGGGGCCAATAACGATCACTGTACGTCCCGAGTAGTCAACCCGCTTGCCCAGAAGGTTTTGCCGGAACCGGCCCTGTTTTCCCTTGAGCATGTCGCTCAGGGACTTGAGGGGGCGCTTGCTGGCCCCAGTTATGGTTTTGCCGCGACGCCCATTGTCGAACAGAACGTCAACGGCCTCCTGGAGCATCCGTTTCTCATTGCGTATAATGATGTCCGGGGCGTTGAGTTCCTGAAGGCGCTTGAGCCGGTTGTTCCGGTTGATTACGCGCCTGTAGAGATCGTTGAGGTCACTGGTGGCAAACCTTCCGCCATCCAGGGGAACAAGGGGCCTGAGGTCCGGCGGAAGAACGGGGATGACGTCCATGATCATCCATTCCGGCCGGTTTTCGGACTCACGGAATGCATCGATGATTTTGAGCCGTTTTGCAAGTTTCTTGCGCTTGGCTACCGAGTTGGTCTTCACCATTTCTTCGCGCAGCTCCATGGCAAGGCTCTCCAGGTCAAGGCTGGCGAGTAGCTGTTTGATCGCTTCGGCGCCGATGCCGGCGGTAAAACGTCCGCCGTGTTCCTGCACCAGTTGGCGATAGCGTTCCTCGGTGAGCAGTTCTCCCTTTTCCAGGTTCGTTTCACCAGGGTCCAGCAGTATATACGAATCGAAATAAAGTACTTTCTCCAGCTCCCGAAGCGTCAGGTCCAGCAGGTTTCCGATCTTGCTCGGAAGACTCCTTAAAAACCATATGTGAGCTACCGGAGAAGCCAGCTCAATATGACCCATCCGCTCTCGGCGAACCTTGGACTGAATGACCTCGACCCCGCACTTTTCGCAAACCACACCTCGGTGCTTCATCCGTTTGTATTTGCCGCAGTTGCATTCATAGTCTTTGATCGGACCGAATATTCTGGCGCAGAAAAGCCCATCTCGCTCGGGCTTGAATGTGCGGTAATTTATCGTCTCGGGTTTTTTCACTTCGCCGTAAGACCATTCCCGGATTCTTTCGGGCGACGAAATCATGATTTTGACCGCGTTGAAATTCAGCGGATCTTTAGGTTTGGTAAAAAGAGAGTAAAGTTCTTTCAAAAGGACCTCCTTGGGTGGTCAAATCAAAAACACGATGTTTGATTGTGGATACTGGATGCCGAATGAACCGAAGCGGTGCTGTGAAACTGCTTCGCTTCGAGCCAACATCCAACATCCGCATTTCCATGACCACTGCTAATTGCCTTCCTCTTCTTCGAGGAGCCTTACGTCCAGGGCAAGCGCCTGCAGCTCTTTCACCAGAACATTGAAGGATTCCGGCAGTCCGGCCTCAAGGGTGTTGTCGCCTTTGACAATCTTTTCGTACATTCGCGTGCGTCCAGCCACATCGTCGGATTTAACGGTGAGAAATTCCTGGAGCGCAAAGGCGGCGCCGTAGGCTTCCATGGTCCAGACTTCCATTTCACCCAGGCGCTGTCCTCCGAACTGGGCTTTTCCGCCAAGCGGCTGCTGTGTGACAAGAGAGTAGGGACCAATGGACCTTGCATGGATCTTGTCATCGACCAGGTGGTGGAGTTTTAGCAT
>DASPQK010000131.1:0-9238 GCA_035624985.1 Syntrophobacteraceae bacterium
CTCAACGCCTTGTCTTCCACCTGCTGGAGCAGGAACCCTCCCACTCAGTATAATTTAAAAGAGGGAGTGGATCCGATAGAGAATAGGGCTATCTCCGATGATGCGGTTGTTGTAGTTATTGGCGCTCTTATCCCTTATATCAGGATGCTCAAGCGCCGTGGGCGCCCATTTTTCATTTTAGAAAAGGATGCCCGCACGCTCAGAATGGATGAGATGAAGTATTACCGTCCACAAGAAAAAGCCCGGGAAAGCATTGCATCCGCAGATTTACTTATCATTACCGGTACAACATTGATCAACGGCACCCTTGAAGACATCCTTGGCCAAATGCGCCATAGAGCGGAAGCTGTTCTAGTCGGGCCGACAGCCAGTATGCTTCCGGAAGCCTTTTTTCGCCGTGGTATTGACGCTATTGGCGGCATAAAGGTGACCGATCCGGATAAATTGCTCGATACGCTCTCTGAGGCAGGTTCCGGCTACCATTTTTACGGTAAATCCGCCGAACGTCTGGTCATTGACCGGGATAACTTATTCGCCTAAGAAGAACTGAGGGCTGGTTTTCACGTTAAAAGAGTCTATCTGCCGTCAAAGTGCGCATGGACTGCCTGTTACCCCCTCAGGCATGCACTCTTTCGACTGCAGATAGGCTTCCTCAAGCCTCCTGAGGCGCTCATATTCTTTCATTGACATTAATACAGCCACCTTCCGGCCGGTGTTTTCAATGGCGACCGGCTCCTTCAGAGCCACATCGAGATAGTGTTCCAATCTGTCCTTCATTTCAGTTGCTCTTACGCTGACCATTCCTTCCGCTCCTTCCCGTAGATACAATTTCTTTTTGAAATGGAATATATTCACTTCGTCTCCTGATTTCAACAAAGCAGGCCAGGGTCAATTCTCGACGTAACTCGCGGCTGAGATCGGCGCAGAGTTGGTGAATCGAAGTCTAACTTTGAACATGGTGCAAGAATTCGGGCGGCTCAAAGTCAAACCTGGCATCCATTCTTGCTTGCCATCAGGGTTGATCTGGAATAAACAGTCAGACCATGCTTCACAGTCGGTCTCAGTATCTGAGGAAGGGAGGCAACGTAAGAAGCGGTGCGAATGGAAATCTTCGAAGACATGGAAGCTGATCAACTCAGAGACTATCTCGGGTTCCTGCTTTGGCATTACCGGGTGGTGGATGCATTCTGGTTTTTAAATGTCGAAGAGAAATACGGTGTGGCCACAGCGGAGAAGCTCAACCAGAAGGTGTGGGGTAAGATAGCCAAAATGGCGGCAAGAGACATTAAGGAACGTTTCGGAATCGATGAGAAAGGTCTGCGCGGGTTTGTGAGGGCGCAGAGGCTCTTTCCATGGGCGGTCATCGTAGGGTATGAGATCGAAGAAAAAGCTGACGAAGTAATCATTACCGTGCCTCGCTGTCCGCCGCAGGAAGCAAGGTTGAAGCGTGGACTTGGCGAGTATGTCTGCAAGGAAATGCACCGGGACGAGTTCGAGCGCTTTGCCCACGAGATCGACCCGTTGGTGAGGGTTGAGTGTCTTTACGCACCTCCCGATCCTCATCCCGAGGATCACTTCTGCAAGTGGAGATTTAGCCTGATAGTCTCACCCGGTGCTCCTCTTCCAGTTCGGTAAAGGATCTCGGATATAATTTGAATCGAGATCGTCGATTCAAGTGGGAATCTTTCTTTGGCAAGGCAGAACATGTTGGGTAGAAGGGAGCTGCCTCTGAAGGCCTAGACTTTCTCTTACGGACCTCCGGAAAGGATGCCGCTGTCAGATCGAATCGCAGCTAGTGCACATGAGACCATCGCCAAGTAGAATCCCACCAGCTTCCTGATTGTCTGCCTTGATCTTTCCAGCAGATTGGGGTTATTTCTTCTCGACCGGGTATTGGCTCAAAACCCATTCGTTCCAACCACCCTTGAGCACTTCGACCGTCTTGAAGCCTCCGCCAGCGAGTTCTTGCGCCACACGGGCGCTAGTGGCCTCATTGTGTCATGCGCAGTATAAAACTATCGTTTTGTCCCTGGGGTATTTAGTCATCCATTCTTTAGTTTCCGTAGGGGACTCTCGCCGAGCGCCCGCAATTTTCCACTCGCTGGAATTCCAGTCATGGGAGGCTCGCACGTCAATTACTATCAGATCCGGTTTTGCGAGTTCTTCTTTTAATTGATCCTTGCTGATTAAAGTAATTCCTTCAGCTCCACTAACCAAAGATGAGGCAATAAACACGATAAAGGATGCCAGAAGACACCGCTTGAAGTTCGAGCGTCTCATTTTTTCAAATCTCCTTCCGGGAAGGGTTAGGAAAAAACCTGAGCAAGTCGCGCAAAAATTCTAAATATTGGGAATGGAAGGGGGCGATGCGATCCAACGTGCTCTATGCCGCACAGTATGGAGCATGCCCCCATTCAAGTTATTGTGACAACAGAGGAACCTTAAATGCGTTGAAAGATATTATCTGAACGGGCGGCGCTGATCCTATATGCCACCGAAAAACCAGTCCAACGCTCCCTGTTTGATCTTTTGCTCCCCGGTAGTACAGTCGGAGAGATCGATCTTGCACTCCACCGTCATGCCCTTCTTCTCAACCTCGGCCGCGACCTTCTTATCAGCATCCATCATCATCTTTCCGCCCTGTGACGCCATCTTCTGAGCTTCAGCCTTGTTGGTCGCCACCATTCCGTGGCCTTTCATCATCATATCGTAGCCTTCTTTCATCATCTTGTCGGCGGCCGTCAATTCTGCGTCCATCATCCCTTTCTTGGCCATTTTGTCCATTATCTTTTTGTTTGCATCCATCATCTGCTTTGCGCCCTCCACCATTGCCTTGTATGCAGCGTTAGTTTCTGCGGCATATAAGCATCCGGTAGCAGCGAAAATGCCGATTGACAAAACAACGACTAAAGAAATTGCGAACTTGCGACCCTTCATTGAAATGCCTCCTTGTCTATGTTGGCGGATAATAAAAAATTTCTGCTGCACCAGCACTTTCGTTACCATGATGCACTGAAGGTCTTTGACAAGTCCCTGGCATCACCCCCTCCCCGATAGATGTCCCTTCCTGCGATCAGCAATTGATTAACAATCAGCAATGAAGAAAAGTTAAAGAAAAGGTCAAGATTTGATAAAGAATCCCATGCCTGGCGCTGATCCCTTTGGGACCGTCCTTGAGAGTCAGGTAGAACCGGCAAAGATTGTTATAGTGACAACATGCAGCGTGCCTGCCGAACTTCCTCATTCTCGACCTGGAGGTCGATCCGATGAATTTCCACTCCATCCATGGGGCACAATGTCCCGGAATTTGGCCGGGTCCACCCGTCGAATTTTGATCGGCTCCACTTGCCCGTATAGCGGACCACTTTGGCTCCCACCTTTTCAAGGCGCCTGATGATCGAGTCTATGGATGGCATGACGTTCCAGCCAATCGTGCAACCCGAAAAACAGCCCGCCGCACGACGCACTATGATTTGAATGTTTTAACTATCATGAAGGGACAGCAGTCACCGGGATGTCGGATGAGATCGGAAGCTGGAGGGAATCTCCGTCAGATTGGATTGTGGTCATCACTGTTTACTTAAGTTTTGCCGAACACTTTTCCGTGGTCCCGCCGTTTATTCCTTCGCAGGTCCATTTCCACGGTCCTTTGCCCGTAACGGCGGAAGCCTCACCGGCTTCGCAAAGGTCGGATGTCGGAGCTTTGAGGAAGCTTTCTCCGTTTGCCGAGCCGCAGGCTCCATTTATCTTCAAGGGACAGGAGAAGATGACGCCGGCACCACTGGCGCCCCCCGAATAGGTCATGCCGTAAAGATTTTCTCCAGACAGGATGAGGCTGCCATGCGGTTCAGATCCGTGCGTCTCGTCGAAGCTGTGCAGGGTCGTCAATTTGCCGGTTTTGGCGTTGAACTGGAAGATCGTGCCACATCCGTTCGGGTAATCCCCGGTGCTGTTGGCGCCCCCAAGCGCGGTCGTACCGTAAAGATTTTCTCCAGACAGCATGAGGTTGTCCCACGGTTGAGCCCCGTCCTTCGGATAGCCCGCGAAGTTGTGCACGGTCTCAAATTTGCCGGTTTTGGCGTTGAGTTCGAAGATCGTGCCGAACCCGTTACCCCAATACTTGCTTCTGTAGGCGCCCCCTTCTACGGTCGTCCCGTAAAGATTTTCGCCATACAGGGTGAGGCCGCCATGAGGACATGCCCCGTCCGTCCCGTCGAAGCGATGCAGGGTCGTCAATTTGCCGGTTTTGGTGTTGAACTCTAAGATTGTGCCGTTGTCGTTGGTGCCCCCGTAATAAGTCGTCCCGTAAAGATTTCCTCCATACAGGATGAGGTTGCCTTGAGGGCTGGACCCGTCGGTCCCGTCGAAGCTGTGCAGGGTCGTCAATTGGCCGGTTTCGATGTTGAACTCGAAGATCGTGCCATAACCATTAGGATTTTCGTCGTTCCAGATGGCGCCCCCATATGTGGTCGTCCCGTAAAGATTAGTTCCAGACAGCATGAGGGTGCCCCACGGAGTCGCCCCTTTGTACCAATTATCGTAACAGCCACAACTACTGATATAGTCCTGGTAGTAGAAGACGTACGAGGTCGTAAACTGGCCGGCTTCGGTGTCGAACTCGAAAATCGTCCCACCGCCCCAGCCGAGGTGGCCCCCGGCACTAGTCATCCCGTAAAGATTTTCTCCGGACAGGATGAGGCTGCCATACGGATTTTGCCCGTCGTCTTTCCCGTCGAAGCTGAGCAGGGTCGTCAATTTGCCGGTTTCGGTGTTGAACTCGAAGATTGTGCCGTAGCCGTAGTGACCCCCTGAGAAAGTCATCCCGTAAAGATTTCCTCCATACAGGATGAGGCTGCGCCACGGATTTGCCCCGTCCGTCCCGTCGAAGCTGTGCAGCACCTGGAAGGTGTCCGACGCTCCGGTCTGCTCAGATGCAAAACTCCCGATGGGCCCGCTCCAATACACGAGGCTAACGGCAAGAGCCAAAACAGCAAATCGCAACAGAATTCGATTCTTTCTCATGGCATTCGCTCCTTTTGCACCTCGGTGATCGTTAAGACTAGTGAACCGGAATGCATCAACTTGTGCGCTCTTCGTCCAAGGTGCGTGTCGAGATCGAATTTTTGCCCCAAAACCTCGTGTCAACTCCGGAACCGCCGAAAGCATACAGTTTTCCCAATAGAATACGCAAGTGGGAAGTGCGTGGGACTGGTTTTTGCGATTTTCAGAGACACCTCCTCCGCGGAGTTGGCGGGTTCCTCTTTGGTGTGCGACTCGGCGGCAGGCTCAGGTGAATAAAATCCGACAGCAGCATCCAAGATGATAAGGTGTGGCAGGATGGACATACCGCCTTCGGGAATGTTAGACTACCTTGATCCTGACCTTCACAAGCCGCCTTATTATCGAATCTATGGACGGTTTGACGTTCTCCCCCCAGAACGCCTAGTCCCGGATATGTGGAGCAGGTTATACGCAAAATATCCGACGGGAAGCCTCGCCTGATTGGCTGCAAGGCGATGGCAGCCTGTCTTGTCCCAGCGGATGATATTTCCCACTTCTTTACGTCATCCATTCGCAGCTCGTTGCGTTCTGAAGCCTCAAACAAGCCGGCCCGGAAAGGCTTCGCCCGTTTGCGCGATAAAGCTTCCGATTGACACTACCGGCGCGCGGTCGTATTCTGTCGGCTCTTATCAGGCGATTAGCAGCGAACGACCTATGCTCTGAGTCCCAAGTAATCGCGAAAAGACCCCAAATTGGTGGGCACATTTGGGCAAGAGCCCTTAAAACTTAGTCCACCCTTGATTCCGCAACTAATTTTGACGACGGAAACCTGATGAAAAAGATTCATAGAACGCTGATTCTGATTACCTGCCTGATGTTGATCCAGGCTTTCGCAGTTCGTGCAGCCGATCAGATTGCCGACTCGCACTTCCACAACGCAAACTATGCCATGCAGGGCGTCCCGTTCAAGACGATCATCGACAAGTATATGGGGGACAAAATCGCGCGGTCGGTGGCCTTTCCCCTGCCTTTGCAGCAGAAATGGGACCGCTTCGAGCATTACGCGGATGACCTGGTGCCGCCCAATTACTACCTGGGGCCGAAAGCAGGCTTGTACTACTATTCGGCTATAGACGTAATGACTGCCATGGACTACCTGTCGCTTTCAACCGCCGACAGGGACCGTCTCGATCCGATGATTGTCGGTTTCAACCCCATGGACCAGTATGGCGTCAACCACATCAAGCGCATGCTTATTCTCTTCCCCGGGGTTTTTTCCGGCATAGGTGAGTTTTCGGTCCATAAGGAGATCGTGAGCGAGAAGATAAGCGACGATCCTGTCAAGACGATCCTGGCCAAGGACGAGACAGTGCCCCCGGACGCGGCCGATTCGGAAAGGAACTCCCTCTATAACCCGTCTCTTAAGACCATCCTGGATTTTGCCGGTGAAGCGGGTTTGATGGTCTGCCTGCACAGCGACATCTATCCCGCCAGGGTGAGCTTCGACGGAAGGGTTGTCAGCCTGTCTCCGGAGGCGCCTTACACGGCCGGGATGAAACATCTCTGCTCGCAGAGCCCCAAAGCTAAGGTCTATTGGGCGCATACGGGACTTGGCCGGTTCGTAAAACCGGCGGCGAACCACCTCCGGATCGTTTCCGAGGTTTTGGACGCATGCCCGAGCTGGTATACCGACCTTTCCTGGGACCTGGTACAGGCATACATAGTGGACCCAAAGCCCGGCATGCCAAGCATCGACGACTGGGCCGGCTTCATAAGGAAATACCAGGATAGAGTCCTTTGGGGCTCCGACACGGTCATCTATACGAAAAACAGAATTGACGAAAAAGGCAGTCCGGTCATGGGGAAGGGAATGCCGGTCGAGGAGTATCTGGCGGTTAAGGAAATATTGAACCCGCTGTGGAAAAAGGTCGGTCCCGAGGTCGCCCACAAGGTCAGGTACGCCAACCACGTGCGTTTGTTCGATGCGGCCAGGGCGAAAGTAAGGGCCTGGGAAGCGGCTCACGCGAAGGATAATTTCTGGGACCTGCCGGCGCCGGCCCAGTGAGCATGGTATTGGCGTCGATCGCGAAGCCGGATCGAAGGGCGCCTTTGTCCGGCTGCCTTCCGACTGAAAAGCGATCTCTATGTGGGCCTTTTGCCGTTAGACAGAGGGTGGATTGGGAATGTGAGGGGATAATGAAGCACCGGGCGCGTTTGTTTGTAGTTGCTTTCGTGTGTGCGGCCTGTTGGGCGGCCGCCCTTACAGAGGCCTGCGCACAATCGAACGTGGATATTTACTATCCGCTAACGCCAAGAACGATGACATATGACTGTCAAAAGAAGGGAACCGGCGGTTCGATCACAAGACAGGTGGCTATACAGAGGTCAAGGATCCAGGATGGCGTCGAAGTAACTCCGTCCGTTGTTTCCGGTGACGACGTAAAGGTTGTGACAACGAGGTTCATAGAGCGCACTCCGGACGGGGTGTTTCTGACGGCAATGCAGGCAGGTGAGGGGCCCCTGGCGCGATACGATAATAGAATACCGATTCTGAAGGAGCAAATCAAAAAAGGAAAACTCTTTGACTCAGACGTAAAGCTTATATCTGCGGACGGCAAGTTTACCGTGAAGTTACATTATGCATATTCCATCGAGGATACGAACCAAATTGTAAAAATTCCATACGGCGAGTTCTCAAACTGCATCAAGATTAAAATAGAATCGCAAATAGGGGACAAAACGTACGACGTTGTTTCCTGGCTGGCCCCCAAAGTGGGCGTAGTTAAAAACGTCGAGATTTCAAAATCAGGCAGCCCAAACGATACGAGCGAAACAACGATGGTGCTGAAAAAAATAGATTACAGCGCACCTGTGGAAGCCGCAAAAGCCCCGGTGAATCTTGAAAAAAAGGGAGGACCGGCCGGCAATACCATTGCAAACATGAAAGGTGTGGATTTCCTGTTGCTCTACGCGGCGATAATTGCCGTCGGGTCGATCCTGGGGTGGAAGTTCATCCGCAGCTCGGATACCACTCGCGGAGAAACGCCCCTGCCTCTGCCGTCCAACCCGGACCCCTATGAAATGTCGTACCTTCGGGGAGGGATACAGGAAGTCATGCAGATGACCGTATTCAAGATGATCCAGGCCCACAGCCTTGAGAGCAGCGGCAAAAGCCGTAAGATCGTTCGGGCCGCCGGCGCGGTTGATCTATCTTCAATGTCCGTCATGGAACGCGCCGTATACGACGAGCTGGCGGGTCCTCAAACGATGCGCAGCCTTTCAAAGCTGCTTGCTTTGAGGTTCAGGGAATATTGCTATCCGTTGGAACAGCGTCTTTCCAACGAAGGACTGCTAACCACCAAGGTCCAAAAGGACAGAGCGCGGCTGGTAAGGATAGCTCTGCTGCTGCTCATTTTCCTCCCCGGCGGCTACAAATTTGTTGTCGCCGTGTCGAGCGGACACACCAATGTCGGGTTTCTGGTATTTATGGCAGTGATTGCGACGATGGTAGTGTTCATGATATCCGGAACGCCCCGGCTTAACAAAAGGGGCAGCGACTATTTAAAAGGCATCCAGGGAAAATACATGGATGCAAAGAACGCAGCGGCTGCGGATCCTGGAATCGAGAGGGCCGATCTGGCTTTGCTCGTGGGGATTTTCGGTCTGAGTGTGCTCAGGGGAACACCTTATGCCCAGTATTTGGGCGTGCTGACCATCCCCGATTCCTCTATCTCCGGTTCGGACACAAGTTCCGGAGGCGGATGCGGAGGAGGAGGGGGTGGAGGTTGTGGAGGTTGCGGCGGGGGGAGTTAACTGCCATGCTCGCATCGTATAGTCCCGGAAATTTGCTTCTCCAGTTGCACATAACGGATCAGTGCAATCTGAGGTGCGCTCATTGCTACCAGGGGTCGTTTACGGACAACGGACCGCCCCACGAGGGACTTCTCGCCATTGTCGAGCAGTTCAGGGAATTTCTCGTTTCATGTAAAAGGCACAAGTACAAAAACGGCATCAGGGGCCATTTGACGGTGACCGGGGGTGAACCTTTCCTGCGGCCCGATTTCATGGAACTGCTCCAGAGTTTTTCTGCCGATAGAGGCCTCTTTAGTTTCGCCATACTGACCAACGGCAGTCTCATAGATCGGGCCGCCGCCTCGAGGCTCGGGAAACTGAAACCATCCTTTGTGCAGGTCAGCCTGGACGGGGTCCAGGAGACCCACGACCGCATACGCGGACC
>DASPQK010000132.1:0-3986 GCA_035624985.1 Syntrophobacteraceae bacterium
TAATAGCCAAGGTCCTTTGCCGTTCAAGCGAACTCAAGGACCAGTTGCATGAAACTCTCGACGTTCTGAGCACGCGCCTTGGAATGGAGCGCGGGATGATTTCCGTTCTGGATTTGCAGACCGGAGAGGCGTGGCTGGATATAGCCCGCGGGGTTGATGTTGAAACCGGGCAAATCAGCTACAGGCCGGGCGAGGGAATCACGGGCAAGGTCGCCCAGACGGGGCGTCCCATGGCAATAGCCAATCTGGGCAAGGAGGCCCATTTCCTGGACAGGACTGGTGCGCGCAAGTCCTTAAACCGTGCCGAGCTGGCGTTTTTGTGCGTTCCCATCTTCTACCAGGGGCGCTGCGTAGGTATTCTTTCCGCCGACAAGCTTGCTCATCAGGTCGAGGAGATAGGCCAGGAACTGGGAATATTGAGCGCAGTTGCCGAATTGCTTGGCAAGGTGGTCTATTTCCGGGCGGTCGAAGAGGAGAACAGGCGCCTGAGGCGCATGCTGGCCGAGGCCAAGCGTCCGACGACCAGCATAATCGGCCGTTCCAAGGTAATCCAGGAAGTTCTTCGCCTGATCGACCAGGTTGCCGACACCAACACCACCGTGCTCATAACCGGTGAAACCGGCACCGGAAAGGAACTGGTGGCCAAGGCCATACACGACAACAGCCGCAGGGCGAGCGGGCCGATGATCCAGGTCAATTGCGCGGCAATGCCGGACACGCTGCTGGAGAGCGAGCTGTTCGGCCACGAAAAGGGCGCCTTCACGGGCGCCATAACACGGCGTCGCGGACGATTCGAGGAGGCGCAGGGCGGGAGCATTTTCCTGGACGAAGTGGGAGAGCTTTCGCCGATCGCACAGGCAAAGCTTTTGCGCGTTTTGCAGGAGAGGGAGTTCCAGCCGCTGGGTTCGTCCAGGACGGTGAAGGTGGATGTGCGGGTTATAACGGCGTCCAACAAGGACCTGGAATCCGAGATCTCACAAGGCGCTTTTCGCCAGGACCTCTTCTACAGGCTCAATGTATTTCCTATTTATCTGCCGCCCCTGCGCGAGCGAGGTCCCGATATCCTGCTGCTGGCCGACTATTTTGTTCTGAGGTATGCTCGAGAGTTCGGCAAAGACGTAAAAAGAATCACCACGAGCGCCATAGACATGCTGATGTCCTACCACTGGCCCGGAAACGTCCGCGAACTGGAAAACTGCATAGAACGCGCGGTGTTGCTCTCGCAGGAAAACGCGATCGACTCCTGGCATCTGCCTCCCACTCTCCAGATGAAACCCGAAGGAATGCAAAACATCAGCCGGGGGAAACTGGAAGCGCTCACCAGCGCTTTTGAGCGAGACCTGATTACCGACGCCCTGAAAGACGTGCGCGGAAACCAGTCCCAGGCTGCCCGCCTGCTTGGCACCACTAAAAGGATCATCCAGTACAAGGTGGAAAAATACGGAATCGATCCCAGAAGATTTCGGGCAAAACAGTCGGCGTAGTAAGACCGTGAAATACTCAACATCGATCCTGATCTTCAAGCCAATGCAGGCCGCACGGACGGCGGTTGACGCAGAGGAGGGCAGGGCTTTGCCGGTGAGCGGTGTAAAAACCAAATGATCCTGTTGCCCGTTTTGGAAAAGGGGGGAACAGGCGGTTTTTCGTTCTTTAACGTTTTGATTGACTGGACATGAGGGCAGATATGAGTGATAATTTTTATCGGACCGGATTGGCGTCACATTAGCCGGCGCGGCTCAGGTTGTGATATTGATAAAAAGGCGTCGGTCAGGAGGCCATTTAATTGAGCCCATTTTATAAGAACCTGGCTTTATGGCTGGTCATCAGCCTGATGGTGATTCTGCTTTTCAATATGTTTCACCAGCCGCAGCGGTCCAGCCTCGAAACGACCTACAGTCAATTCCTTGCTTCCGTCCAAAAAGGCGATGTCGCTCAGGTGACCATCCAGGGCGATCATGTTTTCGGCGCATTCACCGATGGCAAGAGCTTCAAAACCTTTGTCCCACGGGATTCCGACATGATCAGGATTTTGCGGGACCACGGGGTCAACATCCAGGCCAAGCCGGAGGAAGAAAACCCCTGGTACCTGAACATGCTTGCCACGTGGCTGCCGATGCTGCTTCTTGTGGGCATATGGATTTTCTTCATGCGCCAGATGCAAATCGGGGGCGGAAAGGCGATGAGCTTTGGAAAAAGCCGCGCGCGCCTGTTAAACGAAAGCTCTAAGAAGGTGCTTTTCAATGACGTAGCCGGAGTGGACGAGGCCAAAGAAGAGTTGGAAGAAATAGTGGAGTTTCTCAAGGACCCGAAGAAATTCACCAGACTCGGAGGCAGGATACCAAAAGGCGTGCTGCTGGTCGGGGCGCCGGGCACTGGAAAGACCCTTCTGGCCCGGGCCATCGCGGGTGAAGCCGGGGTTCCGTTTTTCACGATAAGCGGCTCGGATTTTGTAGAGATGTTCGTGGGCGTGGGCGCATCGCGTGTTCGAGACCTGTTTCTTCAGGGCAAAAAAAATGCCCCCTGCATAATTTTCATCGACGAAATCGACGCAGTAGGGAGGCATCGAGGCGCAGGCTTGGGTGGCGGACATGATGAGCGCGAACAGACTCTCAATCAGCTTCTGGTGGAAATGGACGGTTTTGAGTCCAACGAAGGCGTGATCCTGATTGCCGCCACCAACAGGCCCGACGTGCTCGATCCCGCACTGCTTCGTCCGGGCAGGTTTGACAGGCAGGTCGTAGTCCCTGTGCCCGATATCAGGGGCAGAGAGGGAATACTCAAAGTCCATTGCGCCGCTAAACCGCTTGCTCCCGATGTCGATGTTCAAACCCTGGCAAAGGGTACGCCCGGATTTTCCGGGGCCGACCTGGAAAACCTGGTCAATGAAGCCGCTTTGCTGGCCGCGCGCAAGAACAGGGACCTTATCGCCATGTGCGACTTTGAAGACGCCAAGGATAAGGTCATGATGGGACTTGAGAGAAAGAGCATGATCCTGAGCGACGAGGAAAAGCGAGTCACGGCCTTTCATGAAGCGGGACATGCTCTGATGGCGCGGCTGCTTCCCGGTGCAGACCCCCTGCACAAGGTAACTATTATACCGCGAGGGCGCGCGCTCGGGATCACCCAGCAGTTGCCCCAGGACGACCGCCATACTTACCCAAGAAACTTCCTGCTGGACAGCATAGCCATTCTTATGGGGGGCCGCGTTGCCGAGGAGATTTCATTCAATATGAATACCACGGGGGCTGCCAATGACATCGAGCGGGCCACCCAGATCGCGCGGCGCATGGTTTGCGAATGGGGAATGAGCGAAAAGATGGGGCCGGTGAGTTTTGGCCGGCGAGACGAGGCGCCCTTCCTCGGCCGTGAGCTTGGCCACCAGAGAGATTTCAGTGAACAGACCGCCCTCAACATCGATAAGGAGGTGCGGCGTATCGTCGATGAGAATTACCAGCGCGCCAGGAATATCCTGTCCAAACATAACGTGCTGCTCGAAAAGATCGCACAGACCCTGCTCGAACGAGAGACTCTGGATTTGAAAGATGTCGACGCGGTCATAAACGCAAATGCCCCCGGTCTTCTGTCTTCGCTTAAACTCAAAGTTGCGGCTTACGATGCCGGGGTTTCCGCGTGCGCGGTTGGAAGCCCGGTTGGAGCTTCGGCTGGGACCACAGACGGCGAAAACGATGCGCAAGCGCCCGCAGACCCAGCCTTGGGCAGCGTTAAGGCGAATTAAGTTGCCTTCGGGAGGGCATACATCGCGCGACGCATTCGCTGCGCTCCCCCTCCCATACGTAGCGGCGGGGTTCATCCCCATAAGCGCTCAAATAAGGATGAGGCACCACAAGGAAAAGGGACGTCATTCCGGCGAACGCCGGAATCCAGACTTTTGTTTTTTACTGTGAAATTAATAAGTAATGCACTGGACCCCGGCTTCCGAGACTGGGTCATAATTAAAACGGGTTTCAAGAATTCCCACTCAGAGG
>DASPQK010000133.1:0-15755 GCA_035624985.1 Syntrophobacteraceae bacterium
GGAAGTACTTAGAATGCAGTATAACATGACCGTAAAACATTTTGGCTTTCGGTCTGCGGTTTCTTAGTGCACGTTTGTTTTTCTTCGTGGCTCTTCGTGTTCTTCGTGGTGATAAATGGGCTTTTCGTGGTGACAAAGGCATCGTTTGGGTAATGTGAAGATGCAATTCGATGATCTGGTCGGAAGACTGAGGGAAGGAATAAAACGGCTTGTGCTGTAGCAGGCTTACCGGTAGCCGGTGTGCCGTAATCGCTTTCCTTAATTAGGAAAAATAGGAAGGGCATATTTCTCACCACGAAGAGCACGAAGAACACGAAGGGAGGCCCTTGGGCGGGGAAAGTTCAGGGTACAAGAGAACGTCGGATAATGAAGCATGGAACATGTTGTCTTCGGGTCTCCAGTTTGAGAATGCATGCCTGCCTTTCTTCGCGTCCTTCGTGCCCTTCGTGGTGAAAAAAAGCTTTGTTTGGGTAGTGTGGGGATGCAATTCGATGACCTGGTCAGAAGACTGAGGGAAGGAATCAAACGCTTTGTGCTTTAGCAGGCTTACCGGTAGCCGCTATGCCGTAATTAGTTTCGTTAATTACGAAGAACATGAAGAGCATACTTCTCACCACGAAGAGCACGAAGATCACGAAGGAAAGCCCTGGGTTGGGAAGTACTTAGAATGCAGTATAACATGACCGTAAAACATTTTGGCTTTCGGTCTGCGGTTTCTTAGTGCACGTTTGTTTTTCTTCGTGGCTCTTCGTGTTCTTCGTGGTGATAAATGGGCTTTTCGTGGTGAAAAGGTATCGTCTGGGTAATGTGAAGATGCAATTTGACGGGGCGCAATTGACCGCCTGTATGATAATTGCGGGCGCAAGGGCACGGGCTTCTGAGATCCTTTTCATTCCCTTCATGGATCTTCATGTTCTTCGTGGTGAACATTCATTTTGGTGAAAAGATGAATCGCACTGTCATTGTCATAGGAAGCCTGGGTATGCTTGGCTGGGAAGTTGTCGAGTCGTTGAAGACCGCAGGTTTTGCGGTTGCCGCCCTGGACATCCCCCAGATAGACATTACCAAACGGGAGAGTGTCCAATCGGTTTTGGACCGAATAGATTCTCCACGCCTTCTTATAAACTGTGCTGCCTATACCGCCGTGGACATGGCCGAATCGGAACCCGAGGCCGCCTTTGCCGCCAATCGGGACGGGCCGGCCAATCTTGCCCGGGAGTGCGAAAGGCTCGGAATGCCGCTCATCCATATCTCCACAGACTATGTTTTCAACGGCAAATCCGACCGTCCCTATAAAGAAGAGGATGCCGCCGACCCCATAAACGTTTACGGACTCAGCAAGTGGCAGGGGGAGAAGGCGGTGCGGTCCGGGCTTTCCGATCACATAATAGTGCGGACCTCATGGCTTTATGGGGCGAGAGGCCAAAATTTTGTAAAGACGATGCTAAGGCTCGGGGCAGAACGGGAAGAACTGAAAGTTGTCTGCGACCAATACGGATGTCCAACCTGGTCTTTCGATCTTGCGGGCTGTTTGACAAAGATTGCGGAGCGCATTGATTCAGGCGTGGAAACGGTCCCCAGGGGCACTTATCACTTTTGCGGAGCGGGCATTACCACCTGGTACGACTTTGCCTCGACAATCCTCGATGAGGCGCGCAGAAGGCTGCCGTCCCGGATTGCCGGCGTGTCGCCGGTGCCCACCGATTCTTACCCGACCGCTGCTCTGCGGCCAAGATACTCCGCGCTCGATTGCGGCAAGATCGATGCGACCTTAGGCATAACTCCTCCCCCCTGGGAAAAAAGTCTTGCCTGCCTTATGGATGAATTCTTCGGAGGAAAACATGAGTAAAACAATTCTCGTCACCGGCGGCGCCGGATTTATCGGGAGTAATTTCGTGCTCCGCGAAAGGATGCGGAGTGAGCGGATCGTCAATCTCGATCTGCTGACATACGCAGGCAACCTGCTTAACCTGGAACAGCTCAACGGCGACCCCGACCACATTTTCATACAGGGAGACATCCGTGACCGGGAGCTCGTACGAAGAATCCTCTACGGATACCGCCCGGACGCCGTCGTAAACTTCGCCGCCGAATCTCACGTCGACAGGTCGATTGACAACCCTGAGAGTTTCATTCAGACAAATATTGTCGGGACCTGGCGTCTCCTGGACGAGGCAAGGGAGTACTGGAAAAAGCTTGCGGCGAAGCAGAGGGAAGATTTTCGATTTCTTCACGTCTCCACGGATGAAGTATACGGCTCCCTGGGGCCGCACGATCCAGCCTTCACCGAAAATACCCCCTATGCTCCCAACAGCCCTTATTCGGCAAGCAAGGCGGCAAGCGATCACCTTGTGCGTTCATATTTTCATACCTTCGGAGTCCCCGCGCTGATTACGAACTGTTCGAACAATTACGGGCCGCGACAGTTCCCTGAGAAGCTCGCACCTCTTATGATTCTCAATGCGATCGAAGGAAAACCGCTGCCGATATACGGTGACGGCCTCAATGTCCGTGACTGGCTATACGTCGATGACCACTGCGATGCGTTGCGCGTGGTCCTCGAAAGGGGTAAGCCGGGACATACATATAATATCGGCGGGTGCTGCGAAAAGACGAACCTCGAAACCGTTCATACCCTGTGCTCTCTTCTGGATGAGATGGTTCCCGACTCCGGGTATGCCCCGCACAGCAGCCTGATTACATTCGTAAAGGACCGGCCGGGACACGACCGGCGCTACGCCATCGACTGCGCCAGGATAGAAAACGAGTTGGGCTGGCGCGCAAAGGAGACCTTCGAATCGGGCCTCAGGAAAACGATTCGCTGGTACCTGGACAACCGCCGCTGGGTCGAATCCATAAAAACCGGGGCCTACCGGGACTGGATCTTAAAGCAGTACGGCAATTCGGTTATTCACCGCACAGACGCGGAAGCCGCAGAAGAAAAACGGCAATCAACGACCCTGCGGGGGACCACATCTATGCGGCAATAGTTGTATCTGTTTGGCTTTTTTTGTCTGTTCCACGGCTTTTTTATCGGCGTTTTTCGGGTCTGTGCCGTGATCGTATGGAAGGGGGATTTGAAATGGACGAGCTCAAAGGCATCATTCTTGCCGGTGGATCGGGCACGCGCCTCTACCCGATAACGAAGGTCGTAAGCAAGCAGCTTCTGCCGATTTACGACAAGCCGATGATTTATTATCCGCTCTCGGTCCTGATGCTTGCCGGGATTCGGAACATTCTGGTCATTTCCACCCCGGAGGACCTGCCCAGGTTCGAGGCGCTGCTCGGAGACGGGTCTCAGTGGGGGCTGCATTTCTCCTATATCCGGCAGGATTATCCTGCCGGTCTTGCCCATGCATTCATCATCGGCCGCGAATTCATCGGCGGCGACAGGGTTTGCCTCATCCTCGGCGACAATGTCTTTTATGGACACGGCTTTCAGGAGATAGTCAGGCGCGCGGCCGCCTTTGAGTCCGGCGGACTCGTATTCGGCTATTACGTGAGCGATCCGCAGCGCTACGGGGTGGTCGAATTCGATGGATCGGGCAGAGTTGTGAGCATAGAGGAAAAACCCCTTCGCCCAAAGTCCAGCTACGCTGTGCCGGGGCTTTATTTTTTTGATAAAAGAGTGGCGGAAATAGCTTCCAGCCTTAAGCCGTCTGCGCGCGGGGAACTGGAAATAGCCGACGTCATGAACGCTTACCTCAAATTGGGCGAGCTTCGCGTGGAACTGCTTGGCCGGGGATTTGCCTGGCTCGACACCGGCACGCACGAATCCCTGCTTGAAGCATCCAGCTTCGTTGAGACGATCGAAAAACGACAGGGCCTCAAAATCGCCTGTGTCGAAGAAATAGCTCATCGCATGGGCTATATTGATGACGCTATGTTGCGAAGGCTCGCCGAGCCTCTGTTGAAAAACGGATACGGACAGTATCTGCTAAAGCTCTTAGGTTGATCTCCGATATGTTTACAAATGGGGAATTGCAGGGATTGACCGATGAGAGGATATTGAATGATTCAGGACAATCAAGGCGCCGCGCCTTTTGATGATTTCAGCGTCGATACTCGGACCGGGGGTAATGTCATCACTCGCTCCAGGCGATTCGCTTACTATTTTATTTGCCTTTTCCTGGGCGTCTGTGTATTCGCCTTACCCCTCAAAGAACTCATCTCAATGTCTTTGGATTCCGAGTACTACTCCTTTATTCCTCTTATTTTCGTCACGAGCAGCTATCTTGTGATAAGCGGACGAAAACAGATTTTCGACGAACCGGCCTGGTCTTGCAGTTATGGAGCGCCGGTTTTGGTCTTTAGCCTTGCTGCGGGCATAGCCGGACACAAGTACGCGGCGGCGCTCGGACTCAATGATTACCTGTGCGTCACGATGTTTTCCTTCTGGCTTTATCTCATAGGGTCATTCATACTCTTCTTCGGCAGGCGCACTTTCATAAAGGCGATCTTTCCCCTGGGGCTGCTCCTGTTTGTCATTCCATTTCCGGAAGTGCTTTTGGACAAAATCATCGATTTTCTCCAGGTCGCATCGTATACGGTTACGGGTTTGATTTTCAACGCGCTGGGGTTTTTCCCGATTGTGCACGGATTTATATTCAAGTTTCCGGAATTGGCCATCGAAGTGGCGCGGCAGTGCAGCGGGATTCGCTCTTGTACGGCGCTCGTCATCCTGAGCCTTTTGTGCGGTCATCTCTTTTTGCGCTCCAGCCTGAATCGGATTCTGCTGCCCATCTTCGCAGTGCCCATAGCAATCTTCAAAAACGGGGTAAGAATTGTCTGCCTGACTCTGGGCGCCATCTATGTAGACCCGAGGATCATGTCGGGGGAGTTGCACCAAAAGGGAGGGTACCCGGTTTTTGTTCTGGCTTTTTTCATGCTTATGGCCATTGTTATGGTTATGAGAAAGCTGGAAAAAAGGAGGCGAGATATACCATGAAGGCTTTTTTTCGGGTCAACCTGATAGTCGTTTCGCTTTTGATCGCCTTGGCGGCGTGCGGCATCTCGCCTCAGATGAAAAAGGCCAGGTGCCTTGAAAGCGGTGACAAGTTCTTTGCCGCCAAACAGTACCAGGAAGCTGCTGCCTCCTATGCTAATGCGCTAAAAGCGGATGCGAACGACAAAAACACTTATGTAAAACTTGCAGCGGTTTTCACCGCGGTTGGAGACTTCAATCGGTCCCTGTCTACTCTGAAGAAAGCCAGAGACATTGATCCCGAGGACCTTGACATCCGGCTGAAGATGGCCCGGAATTTCGCCGTTGCCAATAAGAGGGGCGAAAGCCGCCAGGAACTGGAATTCATTCTCGAAAGGGACCCACAGCACCTGGATGCGCAGCTTCTTTTGTCCGAGATGGCTGCGAAGCCCGAGGAAATCGAGGATGGAATTTCGCGGCTCAAAGCCCTGCAGCCCGATCCCTCGGCGTCGCCCCGTGTGAAACTGGTTCTTGGAAAGCTTTACTGGAAGAAGAGGGACCTGTTGAAGGCCGAGAACTACTTTCTCGACTCCATCAAGGAGGGCGATCTTCCTGAAGCCCATCTATGCCTGGGCGACCTGGCCGCCGTCAAGAAAGACTTTACGCAGGCCGAGCAGGAATATAAAGCGGCCGTCGATCTGAGCCCTGAAGTCTCCGAGGCGCATTTGAAACTGGCGGATTTCTACATTCTCACGAAAAATTTCGACCAGGCCGGAAAGTTCCTTGAAAATATTCTTCAAAAGTCCCCCGACTACCCGCCTGCCCTTCACCGGCTGGCCAGAATCGCGCTCGAAAACCAAAACCTCGAGGAATGCGAAAAGTATGTGAGCGCAGCCCTTAAGAAAAACCCATCGGATTTGGAAGCCCGAACGATCCATGCCCGGATGCTGCTCGCCCGAAATGAAACGGCCAAGGCTGGAGAAGAACTCGAAGAGGTCGTCAAGGCTCTGCCGGACGCTGTTTTTCCAAGGTTTTTGCTTGGCCTGGCCTATATTAGAAACGGTGATGCATACAAAGCGAAAACGTGTCTGCAAAAGGCGGTTGACCTGGAACCCGGCTTCATGCCGGCCGTTCTGCTGCTCGCGGAAGCCAATTTGCGCTGCGGGGCGCTTCGGTCCGCCAGTGACGGTTTGTTCAAGGTGCTCGACAAAGACCCCGGCAATGTGGAAGCCTACCTGCTTTTACCTGAAACAGCCAGAACTTCCGAGGAACTTGAAAAAATCGGCAAAATCCTCGAAAGACAGATGCCCTTTTTTAAAGCTAATCCCAGATTCCACTTGGCTCTGGGCACTCTGTATCTTAAGAAGGGGGACTTTGCCAAAGCCGAAGGTTCCATAAAGGAAGCATTGGACATGGAGCCTGATTCCGTGCCTGCCCATGCGCTCATGGGAGACTGTCTGCTCAGGAAGAAAGATCATCAAGGGGCCGAGCAGCAATACAGGAAGGCGGTCGAACTTTCACCGGCTGCTTCAATTGCTCACATAAAACTGGCCGAATTCTACCTGATCGGAAACAATTTCGCCGAATCAAAAAAGATACTTTCGGATGCCGTTCAAAAATCACCCCAATTTTTGCCCGCGTCTTTTTATCTGGCCAAAATAGCATTGGCGGAACAGGACTATGACGGATCGACCAGGATGCTCGACGCGATTCTGGAAAAAAATCCCGCTTACATTGATGCCTGGATATTGAAGGGGCAGGTAAAGCTGGCCCAAAAAGATGCGGCGGCGGCTCTCGGTGACTTTCAGGCGGCTTTAAGGATCAACCCGGGGTCTCTACAGGCGCTGCACCTGTCGGGTTTGGCCTACGAACAGGAAGCCGATGTCGCCCATGCGAGGTCTTCCTTCAGGGAACTGGTCAACCTCGATCCCGATCTCTACGATCCCAGAGTTCGGCTGGCTCAACTCGATGTGCGCTCCGGCGATTTCCAGGCTGCAATTGACAATTTGGAGGCTCTGCTGGGAAAAGGGGCGAATCAGCCTGTTGTCTATTTGCTGCTTGGCTCTGCGTACCTGGGCAAAAAAGATTACCCTAATGCGGCAACGGTGCTTGAAAAATACCTGGGAAAAAGTCCGGGGGATGCTCGTGGACAATATCTGTTCGGCTTGGCGCTCCGCGGCCGGGGAAAGCCGGCCGAAGCGGTCAGATATTTCGAAGAGTCTCTAAACGGTTCTCCCCCGATCGTTGATTCCCTGGCGCAGCTCATCTCCATCGATATAGAGCAACAGCACCCGGATTCGGCTCTCCAACGTGTTAAGAAGCAGATCGAGATCTCTCCGGACAGGGCCGAATTGTATCGGCTCCTGGGGGCGGTTCAGGTAGTGCAAAAAGATATGGACCAAGCGGAGCAGGCCTATCTGAAAGCGATCGAGATCGATCCTCACCTTGTTCAAGCCTTTCTGGACCTTGCCAAAGTCTATGCTGTCACCGGCAAATCCGACAAGGCGCTCGTCAGATTGGATGAAGTTATAAAAATGGACCCCAAGAACATCGGTGCTCTCATGCTTTTGGGAATCCTGCGCCAGCGTGAGGAGAATATTCCGAAAGCCAGGGAGGCGTATGAAGCGATCATTGCCCTTAATCCCGGCTTTGCCCCTGCTGCCAATAACCTCGCCTACATTTACAGCGAATACCTGGGCGATAACGACAAAGCTTTGAGGCTGGCGAAGTCCGCCAGGGACCTGGCGCCCGACAATCCCGACATAGCCGATACGCTCGGTTGGGTTCTCTACAAACAAAGCAACTTCGAATTGGCATTGAGATATTTGCGTGAAAGTGCGGACAAACTGCCCGACAGTCCTGAAGTCCAATTCCATCTGGGCATGACGCAATACCAGCTCGGCAATTATGATGAGGCAAAGCAGGCGTTGAGTCGCGCCATCGAAAAGGGGGGCGAAAAATTGCGGGGCGGTTCGGAAGCAAAACGTGTTCTCAGTGAAATGGCCGGGCAGCAGTGAGCGGAAGCCGTGAATAGTTATATGTACCTGATAATTCCTCTGGCGGCCGTCATCCTCAGTGCCGCAACGGGTTTCCTTGCTCTCGTGCGCGATATGCGTTCGCCCGCCTATCGAGCTTTTGCCCTTGGCATGGCGGCCTTGATATCCGAAATGATCCTGTCCTGGCTAACCCTGCATACAATCTTGCCGGGCGAGGCCCTCAGGTGGTGCAGGTGGCGTCTCAATGCGGCCGCATTCATTCCCGGAAGCTGGCTTCTTTTCAGCTTGAGCTACGCGCGCCAAAATTACACTGAATTCAGCAAAACGTGGAAATGGGCGCTCATTGCGTCCTTTGCAGTCCCTCTCGGGTTGGCGTCGCTGGGCTGGGATCATCTGTCAGGCGGATACCCACGGGTTTCTGAAGACGGCAACTGGATAATTCCAATCGGCTGGGCGGGCTACGGCATTTATGTCGTTATATTGCTCAGTTCGGCGCTGATCCTTGCCAATCTCGAAAAAACTCTGATGACTTCATTTGGCGCCATAAGGTGGCAGATCAAATATACCATCCTCGGCGTAGGCACTCTTTTTGCCGCCCGCGTCTTCACCTCGGCTCAGGTCTTGCTCTTTTCGGCCGCCAGGACCGACGTTGTCACCCTGGACAGCGTAATTCTGCTCGTCGCCAATATACTGATCATAATGTCGGCGATCCGCAACAGGCTGAGGGACGTTAAAGTCTATGTCTCCCAGGATATCTTGCATGGCTCCCTGACTGTCCTGGTGATCGGCATCTATCTGCTCGTGGTAGGCGTGATTGCCAAGCTGAGCGTTTATTTTGGGGTCAGCCAGTTATTATTTCAAAATGGTCTAATTGTCTTTATAGCGCTGCTGGGCATGGCGGTGTTGCTGCTTTCGGAAACAATTCGATACAGGATCCGCAGGTTCATTCACCTTAACTTGAAGAGGCCCTATTACGACTACCAGAAAATATGGACCGATTTCACCAAGAAAACCGCCTCGCTGGTTGATATCAATCGCGTATGCGCAGCAGTCGCCAAGACCGTCGCTGAAACCTTTTTCACATCCCGTGTCAGCATCTGGCTTATCGATGAGAATCTAAATAAACCTTCAATCATCGCTTCAACCGTCTTCTCCCCTTCAGAAGCCGAACAGATCGAAGAGCTTGCCGCTCCGGTGTTCGTTCCGGTGCGCGCTCAACGAGCGCCCTTCGACATTTGTCATTCCGCGCAGATCGATGGCATTTCTTCAGAACTGCTGGAGAAGACCGGGATACGGTATTGCGCCCCTCTGACGGCAGGCGGGGAGTTCATCGGCATGTTGACTCTGGGCAACCGGACCGGAGGGCCCTTTTCCATCGAAGATTTCGAACTCTTGAAAACATTTGCGGACCAGGCTGCCGGGCTGATATTGAATCACAAGCTTTTCGAGAGCCTTGGGCGCGCCAGGGAAATGGAGACAATGCAGGCCGTGTCGGCTTTTTTCGCTCATGACCTCAAAAATATCGCATCGACCCTGTCGTTGACTTTGACTAACCTTCCCCTGCATTATGACAACCCCGAATTTCGGGCCGATGCACTTAAAATGATGTCGAAAAGCGTGGAGAAAATCCAGAGTATGTGCAGCCGGCTTTCGGCGCTCAACCGGAAATTCGAATTGCACAGGAGCGAATGCGATCTAAACGAACTGGTTTGCGGCACGATATCGAACCTGAACCTTGGCTGTACGATTGCGACCGATCTTTGCCCGGTGCCAAAGGCTTTCCTGGACTCGGATCAAATCCGCAACGTGATCCTCAACCTTATACTCAATGCCAGCGAATCGGTTGCCAACGGGGCCGAGATTCGGATTGCCACCAGCCTCACAGGCGCCTGTCTGCTGCTTTCGGTTACCGATACGGGTTGCGGTATGTCGCGGGAGTTCATCAAGGAGTGCCTTTTCCATCCCTTCAAGACGACCAAGGAGCGGGGATCGGGCATCGGCCTTTACCAGAGCAAGATGATAGTCGAAGCGCACGGTGGTAGGATCGAAGTCCAGAGCCGCGAAGGATGCGGGAGTACTTTTACAGTGTTCCTACCCCTTGCAGGGCCAAACCCGGCCCTCGCTCGAGGGACTTGATCCCTGGTTCTTTTCAGCGATTCGTCGATTGACCCAAAAGGGGGAGTGAGGCCGGCCTCACTCCCCCTTTTTATATCAGGCTCCGGCAAATCGCTTGCGGGGTCCTGGGAAATTTCCTCGCAGGGCGTGTGGCGTTGCGGTCGGGTTGCAACAAGCGCGTCACCTATTCGGCTTTTTCTTCCAAAAATTTTGTGAAAGTCCTATTATTAAAATTTAATGGGACAAGTTTCCAGACACCGTTCACCAATCGGAAATTCTATTGGAGCCTTCAAATGGACAAACCCAAGCTGCTTATTATCGACGATGATGAAAGCATTCTATTGTCCATGAAGTGGGCGTTCGCCCGGGATTATGAGGTTTTTTTGGCGGGCGGCAGGCAGGAAGCCCTTGAGATATTCAGGAGCCAGCGCCCGCCGCTCGTAACACTTGACCTTGGGCTGCCGCCACAGCCGCAGGGAGTGGAAGAAGGTTTAATGACCCTTAACAGTCTGTTGGAAGAAGACCCCTATGTGAAAGTGATAATCATCTCAGGGCAGGGTGACAGGCAGAACGCGCTTGCCGCGATCGAGCAGGGGGCTTGCGATTTTTTCTGCAAACCGATCCAGGTGGAGGAAGTGGGCGTCATCATGCGACGTGCGCTTACTTTGCACCAGCTTGAGAGCGAAAATCGCGAGCTCCTGGCTGCTCAGGTGAAGGGGGCCTTTGATGAGCAGGTTGGGACGAGTCCGCAGATGCAGCGGGTCTTTTCGACGATAGAAAAGGTGGCTGCAACCGATGCGCCGATCCTGATTACCGGAGAAAGCGGCACCGGCAAGGAGCTTGTTTCAAGGGCGATCCACGGTAGAAGCCTGAGAAAGGCCGGGCCTTTCATACCAATCAACTGTGCGGCCATTCCCGAGACTCTGCTGGAAAGCGAACTGTTCGGACACGAAAAAGGCGCCTTCACAGGCGCTCATGTACAACGAAAAGGCCGCATCGAAATGGCCGATAAAGGCACCCTGTTTTTAGACGAGATCGGCGACCTGCCGCTTGCTCTTCAGGCCAAGTTGCTGCGCTTTCTCCAGGAACACCAGATCGAGCGCGTTGGCGGCAGAAAGCAAATCGTCATCGACACCAGAGTGATTGCTGCAACCAATACGGACCTTGAGCAGGCTATCCGTCAGGGCGATTTCAGAGAGGACCTGTATTACCGGTTGGGGGTAATCAAGATGCAAATCCCTCCCCTGCGGGAGAGGGAAGGAGACATTGAACTGCTGGCCATGAGCTTCCTTCACAAATACTCCGCAGAATACAAGAAGAAAGTGTTCGGGTTTACACAGAAGGGGCTCGATGCGCTGAAGAACTATAACTGGCCCGGGAATGTGAGGGAGCTGGAAAATCGGATGCGAAGGGCCGTAATCATGGTGCAGGGCCGCAGGATCTCCCACGAAGACCTGGAACTCGACACCCAATCGAAGCCGGATAGGATGACGTTGAAGGAAGCACGTGAAAAGACCGACCGGGAGATAGTCCTTCGAGTTCTTAAAGAAAATAATTTTAATCTGGCAAAATCTGCCGCCATCCTGGGGATCAGTCGCCCCAATCTCTACGAGCTGATGGAAAAGCTTGGGATCAGGAAAGAAGCAAGAAGCGACAATCCGTTTACGTAGCTTGATACTTTCTTACCTGGTCCTTGATACGCTTGACGTTTCCGCGCCCCAGGCCCTTCACTTCACACCCCAGCTCAAAATAGCGCTTGATGTCGCCGTCTGAAAGAATCCCAAAGCAATCTATCACGGCAACAGGCTTTCCCGTCATCTCCAATAGATCGTCGGCTGAAAGCTTCAGGTAATGTTCGTGCCGCACGGCAAGGACCACGGCATCGGCCCCGCGCACAGCCTCCGCCATGTTTTTGCTGATGGTGAGGTCTTTGAGGTTTGCCTGGTTTCGGAAAAACCTCGACCATGAATGACCGGGCGCAGGATAAGTATCCTGTTTCTCAAATTCCCACCAGTGCTTTACGTAAGGATCGTGGACGGAAATATCCGCCCCCATTTCCGCAAGCTTTCGAACAAGAAGCTCCGAACCGCTGTAGCGGGTGTCGCCGACATCTTCCCTGTAAGATGCGCCGAAGATGGCGATTTTGCACGCGGCGACGATCTTTCCCATATTCCTGAGGGCGTCTCGAACAAGGCGGGCGACGTGAAGCGCTCTTGTATCGTTTATGTCGATAGCCTGAGGCGTTATTTTGAAGATATCGTCTTCGAACCCGAGCAGTGTTTGGTAAGCCCAGACCCCCAGACCTCCGTCCTTTGGCAGACAGTAACCCCCTATTCCCGTTCCCGGAAATATGATGTTTGAATGCGTCGGCCGAACCTTTATGGCTTCTATCACCTTTGTCAGGTCTACGCCGTTTCGTTCGGAAAAAACGCTCCATTCATGAAGAAACGCTAAAATGGTGGCGCGGTAGGAATTCTCGACCACCTTGCAGGTCTCGCTTTCAATAGGCGTTTCCAGGACGGTCAGCGGATATTTTTCCACGTTAAGGACGCTGGACAAAAAGGTCTGCACCCTCTGCTTTGAGGCCTCGTTGACGCCGCTGCAAACCCTCCAGAAGTCACGAATCGAAGACACGTAATTCCTGCCCGGCATAACCCGCTCGAATGAATGGCCCAGTAAAGGCTCCGTTTCGATGCCGCGGCTTTGGAAAGCCTTCTTGATTATAGGATATGCAATATACTGGGTAGTGCCCGGCGGCACTGTGGTTTCAATCAGCACCAGGCATTCGGGGCCGATCTTTTCCCCGATCACTTTCAGACAATCCTCCAAAGCCGCTATATCAGCGCGGCCCTTTCGAACGTTCCCAAGCGTCTCTTTCTGATAGTCGCATTGAACGTCAACCACCACCACATCGGCCATCGAAAGTACTTCGTAGGTATAAGTGGCTATGAGGGTCTTTTTTTCCTTGACGCACCGGTGGATAAGAGGCTCAACTTCCGGATCTTCGGCCTCGACGGGCGCGATTCCCCGATTGAGATACTGAATCTTCCAGAACGACCTGCTGGAAGGTCGCTGCATTCCGATCACGAACTTGCACGGTTCCCCGGTGGTTTTGTCCGATGAATCCGCCACGACCCCGGCCATTACGGCCCCAACGAACCCCACACCCATCACCACCACAATCTCTCGCCCCAGTCGCCGCTGTTGCTCGACAATTTTGCCCACTCTGGCAGATTCAGTTTCGTGGTCGGATATGGTTGGGATCGGGAAAACCTCGCCGGCCGGGCATGTCGAGTAAAGGTCGTTTTGAGACTCCAGTTGCTCGGACGCTTCCTTTTGCATTTTCTTCTCTTCCTTTCCCGGTAAACGAAATAGGCAAAGAGCCGATGTGCAAGTGAGCGAATATATACCAGGGAGTCCCTGTTGCGCAAGACAAGAACAAATTTGCCGCGGGACCATCCTCAGAGTGGCAAAGAACTTGCACCTTCAAGAGCCGAAAAAGTCGATTCCGGAATGGGACTGGGGGAAAACAGGGATTCGCGGACACAAAAGAGCGAAAACCTTTCATTCATTCCTGTAATTCGAATTACCGAAGGAGCAGTTATGAAACGCTCTGCGCATGTGATCATCACGGCGATTCTTCTCGCGATTCCCTGCCTTTGCGCGGCAATGGACTTTCAGCCCCTGGATCCCGAAATGACTGCCAGGATACAGGCATTGAAGGAAGAGGTCAAGGCGCAGGGGGGCACCTATGAGGTCAGCTACTCCGCTGCGATGGACAAGAGTATAGAGAGCCTTGCCACATTAAAGATCCCGCAGGGGTGGAATAAAAGCGATGCGCCGTCGGTTTCGATGATCGGATCGACTGTCAAGAGTCTTCCTGCATCCTGGGATTGGCGCAAGCAGAAAGGCGTCACGCCGATCAAGAACCAGGGAGACTGCGGCAGTTGCTGGGCATTTGGCACCGTCGGGCCTCTGGAGTCTCTGATCCTTATAAAGGATCGCGTGAAAGTCGATCTTTCCGAACAATACCTTGTCTCTTGCAACGTCAATGGCTGGAGCTGCGATGGGGGGTGGTTCGCCCACGACTACCACATGAATCTGGATGGTCAGGACAACAACGGCCCGGGAGCGGTCTACGATGCCAGCGACCCTTATACTGCAACCAGTTCAGCTTGCGGAAGAAAATACAAGCATCACTACAAGATCAGCAACTGGGCCTATATAAAAAGCGAGATCGCCGTTCCGACCGTTGAGGCAATCAAACAGGCCATTTACACATATGGACCGATTAGCGCGGCGGTTTACGCCGGACCAAAGTTCCAGGCTTACGGGGGAGGCATTTTCAACACCAGTGAACACGGCAAGTATAACGGCGAACAGGTGCCGATTAACCACGCCATCGTACTGGTCGGCTGGAATGACGATCTTGGAACTGATAAGGGCTACTGGATACTTCGCAACTCCTGGGGCACATCCTGGGGTGAGGCAGGATACATGCGCATCCGGTACGGTGTAAGCCAGGTAGGCTACGCGGCAAACTTCATCGAATATGCCGGTGGAAGCACCGGCTCTTCTCCTCCTCCGGTTGTCCAGCTGCCGGACCTGAGCGGCTTCTTTACGAACGTCAAAAGCGCCGATGCGGGTAAAATCCTCACCGGGACTCTTGTGGTGGACAACATGGGCCTGGCGGCCAACACAACTAATTTCCGGGTCCTTGTCTATCTATCCAACGATAGGGTTTCCAAGACCTCCCTGTTGGGGTCCGAAACCTTAACGGTTGAGATTAAACCCGGATACGGCGTAGCTCTCCCGATCGATTTCAGCTCCTCGACCTCAGTCATAGGGAAATATTTGATGGCAGTTATCGACCCCGACCACACCGTGCCTGATTCGAATAGAGACAACAACGTTGTTGTATCGAACGTGGTTCAAGGGAAGTAGAGACAAATCTAGGCCGCTGCGAAGGCTTTGAAAAAAGTGTAACAAAAGACGCCGTCAGGCCCTGTTGTCCTGTAGAGGTCGCGTATTCCTTTGTCGAAGGATTTTCGATCGATTATCCCCGCTGATACGGCTTTTTCCCTAACACCCTCTATCATCGCGGTGAAGGTGTTCCTCGTGAAGCCTTCTACCAAATGGGGCCTGCTGGAATCGACGTACACCATGCGGGGCGAAACACGGCAGCTTGTGAACCCGGCCTTTGTCAGCAGGGGATAAAGTTCTCTCCCGATGAGCGCGTTGCCGCACGCCTGAGCCTGAAGAACAATCTGGCAGTTTATTACCCTGCGAGCGTCCTGGCTTTCAGGATAAAAATAAACCGAGCCGTGATCCCCTTCGATAACGGTGATTGTGCCGCCGGGTTTTATGACATTTTTCAGACACTTCAAAGCTTCGACCGGGTTCGCCAGGTGTTCGAGCACAAAACAGAGGAAGACGTGGTCAAAGGTCGCCGCTTGAAAAGGCAGCTTGAATATGTTGCTTTTTTGCAAGGTCACATTTGTGACGCCCTCTGAATCCAATTTTTTTCCAGCCTCGGCCAGGGACGAGTCAGACACGTCGATGGCAGTAATCTGCGCACCCCGACTGTTTCGGGCAAGCGTAAGCGTTTGGGCCCCGACCCCGCATCCGGCTTCCAACACACGGCTCCCGGCCGGGAAGGAGGAGTCCGAATGAAGCAGTTCGGCCAGGGTAGAGGCCTGGTCCTGGAGCCGAATGCATTC
>DASPQK010000134.1:0-6293 GCA_035624985.1 Syntrophobacteraceae bacterium
GCCTCACCCGCGAAGCATGAAAATGGCTATTTTCTACGTAACTTGGCATCACTCCCCAGCTGCCCTGAGGAAGGGAGGCGGACAAAAAATTGACAGCCGGTTTTTGACATCATCGTCTTTGGAAATGAAAGAGCAGCCAATTGGCGAAAACCACCCAGGAAAGAACCGAACTGCCAACGTGGAAACGGTTGCGCGAAGCGCGGAAAAAGGGGCAAGTCCCCAAGAGCCGCGACTTGACCGCCGTAAGTGTTCTCATCACAGGCGGGGCGGCGATCTATCTGTGCCGGAACCTCATTTTCGCCAAATTCGAGCAGATTCTTAGATACGCCTGGTCGAAGGAGTCCTTTTGCGATCCAAGCAGCCTGACGGTCCCCGGTTTCATAACCAACATTTTGGTTCCCGGTTTTATTATGCTCGCTCCCATAATCCTTACCGCCGTCGCTACGGCGGTGATTGTCAACCTGGCTCAGATGAAGGGATTTATCTTATCCTTCGAAGCGTTGCGGATAAGCTTTGAGAATATCAACCCGCTCAAAGGCTTCGGGAGGATGTTTTCACTCAGATCCTTAGCCGAACTTGTCAAGTCGATTTTCAAGATGGCCATAGTCTCATATGCCGTCTACTCGGTGCTGTGGCCCGGGCGTATAGCCATCTCCGAGCTGGCTGGAGGGGGGGTATGCGATTTTTTGAACCTCACGGGCATGCTCGCTCTGAAGGTGCTGTTTCAAGTGTCGGCCATCATGGTGTGCCTGAGCGTTGTGGATTTTCGTTACCAGAAATGGCAGACCACAAAAGACCTTAAGATGACCCGGCAGGAGGTCAAGGAAGAGCATAAGCAAAGTGAAGGGAACCCGCTGATAAAGTCAAGAATCCGCACTATCCAGAGGGCGTTGGCCAGGCAGCGGATGCTGTCGCGCATACCCAAGGCGAGCGTGATTATTACCAACCCGACCCATTATGCGGTGGCGCTGCATTACGAGTCGGGAATGCAGGCTCCCACAGTGGTGGCCAAAGGCATTGATTTCCTAGCCCTTAAGATCATTGCCACGGGCAGGAGGTATGGTGTTTCCATAGTGCGCAATCCTGCTTTGGCACGTGCTTTGTATAAACAGGTTAAGCTCGAAGAAACGATTCCAGTCGAACTTTACAGGGCTGTGGCAAGAGTACTGGCTTTCATCTATCAGCAAAAGCAATGGATGCGGCGAACTCAGAATGGCTAACGAGGCTGGTGCTGGACAGAGTCTTTTGACAGATCGGCTAAAGGGGATTTCCGACGGAGATGCCTTGATGGGCATCGGGATGGTCGCCATCCTGTCCGTCATGCTTTTGCCTCTTTCGAGCAGATTTCTTGACGTGCTGCTGGTTGTAAACGTCTCGGTGGGGCTGGTTATCCTCCTGACGGCCATTTACAGTTATAAGCCTTTGGACTTCGCGGTGTTTCCGTCTTTACTCCTGGTGACCACCCTTTTCCGCATCGCCCTCACAGTAGCGAGCACCCGGCTTGTGCTCCTGCACGGACATGAAGGAACGAAGGCCGCCGGCCTGGTTATCCACGCGTTTGGCAGTTTCGTAGTGGGCGGCAATTACGTAGTGGGCTTTGTCATATTTGTAATCCTGGTTGTTGTAAATTTCATGGTGATCACCAAAGGCACGGAGCGAATCTCGGAAGTTGCAGCCCGATTTACACTGGACGCCATGCCCGGGAAGCAGATGAGTATCGACGCAGATCTCAACACCGGGCTGATCGACGACAAGGAAGCGCGCAAGCGGCGCGAGCAAATCCGCCAGGAGGCCGATTTCTACGGCACAATGGATGGAGCGAGCAAATTTGTCCGCGGGGATGCAGTGGCCTGCATTCTCATTATGATAATTAATATTTTCGGCGGACTGGCCATAGGGGTACTTCAAAACGGGATGCCCATATCTGAAGCCTTCCAGGTCTACACGCTGCTCACGGTTGGCGATGGCCTGGCTGCGCAGGTCCCTGCCCTGGTCATTTCCACCTCGGCGGGCATCCTGGTGAGCCGCGCAGCATCAGAAATGGGCATGGGTAAAGCCATGGGCATGCAGTTCAGCATGCATCCGAAGCCCATGTGGATTACCGGCGCAATGCTCCTTTTCCTGAGCATAGTCCCAAGCTTCCCGGCGATTCCTCTGACTCTGGTCGGTACTGTCATGTTTGTGCTTGCCGCGCATGTTGCCCGCAAACGCCAGAGGCAGGCCGGTACGATAAAGACCGAGGAACCCGCCGGCGCAAAAGCCGGGGAGGTATCGAACCTTCCGCCGCTGCTCGACATCCTTGAACTCGAACTGGGCTACGGGCTTATACCGCTGGTCGATGAATCCCAGAACGGAGACTTGTTGCAAAGGATCAAAGCAATACGGCAGCAGCTCGCCCACGAATACGGGATTCTTGTTCCGGCCCTCCACGTGAGGGATAACCTTCAGTTGAAACCTGCCGAATACAGGTTGCTTCTAAAAGGCAACCCGGTCGGCAAGGGTGAGATCATGGTGGGGCATCTTCTGGCCCTGAGCGGCGGAGAAAGCGTTACGGAAATAAATGGCATTCCCACCAGGGACCCGGCGTTCGACCTGCCGGCGGTATGGATCCCTGAGAACAGACGGGAAGAAGCCACCAGGGCCGGCTACACGGTGATAGATCCCTCCACGGTTGTCGCCACTCACCTCACCGAGCTGTTCAAAAAGCATGCAGACGAGATGCTGACCCGTCAGACGGTGCAGCATTTGCTCGACAATCTTGCGCTCCAACAGCCCAAGCTGGTCGATGAGCTTGTTCCCAACCTGCTCTCACCGGGGATCATTCAGAAGGTGCTTCAGAATCTCATCGGGGAGGGGGTTACGATCCGGGATCTGCAAACGATCTGCGAGACTCTGGCGGATTACGGGGCGCTGTCCAAGGACCCGGATATTCTAACCGAGTATGTCCGTCAGACCTTGGCACGCACTATCACACGGCCTTATGAGACCGAAGATCAGAAGTTTCCGGTCCTTTCGCTCCAGCAAGCCCTGGAGGAAAGACTCACACGTGGAATCCAGAAGTCAGAGCACGGCAGCTTCCTCAACCTGGATCCCGGCTTCCTTCAGCAGTTCCTCCAGGCCACCAGCGACGAGGTCAAGCGTTCGATCAGCATGGGATATCACCCTGTGCTGCTGTGCTCTCCGGCGATAAGGCGGCACCTCAGAAAGCTGCTCGAGCGGTTTTTGCCTGATGTGACCGTGATTAGTCACAATGAGTTGAGCAATTACCTTGAAATCCGCTCAGTCCGCATAATCAGGATGGACAATGCAGGTTAAGACTTTCAAAGCCCCAACCATGCAAAAGGCGCTGGCTCTGGTCAAAAAGGAGCTCGGACCGGACGCTGTTATTCTGGGCAGCAGGAGGGCGAGCGCAGGCTCTGAAGAGTCCGGCTTCGAGGTGAGCGCCGCTCGAGAGGTTCATCTTAACCCTGAAACGGCCAATCCGCCGGAGCGGGGGGAGCAGTTTCCCGAGATATTAGATGACATTCAGGAGATAAAGGGTTTCCTTTCGCTCCTTATCTCTTCAAAGGACCAGTTGGCGCAGTTCCAGGCGAACCAGGCGCTGGCTGAGTTTTATCACTCGCTTTTGGTTCGGGGCCTTGACGAAAAGCAGGTTTTCATTGTTTTGGGCAAGGCGGTGTCGGACCTAAACGGCGATCCGGTTGACAGGCGCCGGATAGTCAACGCATTTTGCAAGCGGTTTATTGCCAAACTAGGTTGCGCCAGACCATTCAGGGGCATCTCAAGTACAACCGGGCCGACAGTTTTCAGCTTCCTGGGACCTACGGGGGTCGGAAAGACGACGACGCTGGCCAAACTGGCGGCTTATCTAAAGATAAAGCGTCAGTTAGATCTGGGAATCATTTCGCTGGACACCTACCGTATCGGCGCAGTGGATCAACTCCAGACTTACGCGGGCATCCTGGAAGCTCCGTTCATCGTTGCCCAGAACGAGACAGAACTGACCAACGCTCTTGGTGATTTGAAACATTGCGACGCCATCCTGGTCGATACGACGGGCAGGAACTATCTAAACCGGGATCATGTTCGGCATTTGAAATCATTGTTTAATGGCGTGCCAAGATTCAGCCATTTGCTCGTTCTCAGCGCGACGGCCAAGGATGAAGATCTGAAGCAGACAATCGCTCATTTTCGGGAAATCGATATCAACAGTCTAATCTTCACTAAACTTGACGAAACGGTTCACCACGGGTGCATTCTAAACCAGTTGCTGCGGTTCAATTACCCGGTTTCCTACTTGAGTAGCGGGCAGAGGGTGCCGGAAGATATTGAACCTGCCACTCAGAAGCGGCTGCTTTCATTTTTGCTCCCGGCCGGGAGTCAGACTGTGTAAGGGGGAAAAGATGGACCAGGCGGTGGGACTCAGGGAGAGAGAAAACAGCGAGATCAAAAAAAGCGGCGCCTTCCGCGAAGCCGCATCAGCACTGCAAAAGCCTGTCAGAGTGATAGCTGTAAGCAGTGGGAAGGGCGGAGTGGGGAAGAGCAACGTGGTGATCAATCTTTCGCTGGCCCTCGATCGGATGGGGTTGAGAGTGCTGATAATGGACGCCGACCTGGGACTGGCCAATATCGATGTCCTTCTCGGTCTCACTCCAAAGTACAATATGAATCATGTGTTGGGCGGGCAGAAGGAGCTCGAGGAGGTCCTGATTGACGGTCCCGGCAGGGTCAAGATCATGCCTGCAAGTTCGGGCGTGCAGGAACTCACCAGGCTGACCGACGACCAGAAGATGCTCTTTCTCGAACTGCTCGACAACATGGAAACCGACATTGATGCGCTGCTAATCGACACCGGGGCCGGCATCTCAGATACCGTGCTCTATTTCAACCTGGCGGCCCACGAAAGAATCATCGTGGTGACGCCCGAACCGACTTCACTCACCGATGCATACGCCCTGATAAAGGTGCTCTATTCCAAGCATGGCGAGCGTCATTTTGGAATCCTGGTCAACTCGGCGACAGAAGAATCCACGGGAAAATCCATTTTCGCAAAACTGAGCAAAGTTGCAGATCACTTTTTGGATGGACTTTCGCTCAATTACCTTGGGACTGTTCCGCACGACAAATCGGTAACCAGATCGGTGCTCCAGCAAAGACCTTTGCTCGAAGCATTTCCAGAAGCACCGGCGGCCAGAGCGTTCGTGCAGGTGGCGGAAAATATCTGGAGGACACCTCCCAACTTTAACCAGGGCGCGATTCAGTTTTTCTGGAAACGGCTCCTCAACGTTTAGGAAAAAGGGATGATCCATATGGAACAGAGCACCTGTACGGCTCGAAAAAATCCTTATGGCAACCAGGGGGCAGAATCATTTGCAGCCCAGAGTGAAAGGGACAAGGCTGTAATGGAACACAGCGACCTCGTCAGGTATATCGCTTTCAGGCTCATTTCGCGGTTGCCGGATCACATTGCCGTAGAAGACCTCATGAGCGCAGGTGTCCTGGGGTTGATCGACGCCATCGAGAAATACGACTCCAGCCAGGGCATTCCATTCGAGTATTACGCAAAAATCCGCATAAAAGGGGCTATGCTCGATGAGATCCGCTCTATGGATTGGGTACCCAGGTCGCTACGGCAGAAGAGCGGTCTGCTGGAGAAAGCCTGCATGAACCTGGAACAAAGGTTAGGGCGTGATCCAACCGAAGAGGAGACCGCATCGGAGCTGAACTTGGGCATGGATGAATTTCATAAGCTCCTGGATGAAATCAAAGGCATCTCTTTTTTGCCCGAAAATATCCATGACTTCGTCCGTGAAAACAGAGAATCCCACATGTTCTGCTCTGGCTCAGAGGAGCTTTTCGACGCAACCTACAGGGAAGAGATCCGCATTCATCTGGCCCAAGCCATTGCCGGTCTTGCCGAAAAAGAGCAGCTTGTGCTGTCGCTCTATTATTATGAAGAGCTGACCATGAAGGAAATAGGCGCGGCCATGGGGTATACAGAGTCGAGAATCTCGCAGATTCATACCAAGGCGGTGTTGAAGCTTAAGACAAGGCTGGCCAGAAGACTCAAAGCTGACGATCTGCCCGGATTTGTCCAGGGTGACCTTCGACCGCTTCAGCCCAAACACGCTCATCTCCAGCAGGCCTCCGTGACCAAATAGGGCAACGGGAGCTTGCGGGAAAGGCCGGCAGATGGAACTCAAACGGAAAATACTGGGCGAGGATGCGAAGGCTGGAGCTGAAGGAAAAGATGAGGGCCGTCAAGCCAAAGAGGATGTCCCTGAGCTTCAAGT
>DASPQK010000135.1:0-20862 GCA_035624985.1 Syntrophobacteraceae bacterium
ACCGGATCTGTTGAGGAGAGCAAAGGGGCCACCGCTTTTGCTGCGCCTGATTTCGATCTACAGGACTTGAACGGATCTCACGTCACCCTCAGCCAGTTTAAGGGACAAAAACCCGTCCTTCTCTATTTCTGGGCCACCTGGTGTCCTCACTGCATGGCTGTGCGGCCGGAAGTGATCAGGCTGCGAAAGGCAACCTCCGATGCCGATGTTGAAATAATTGCAATCGACGTGGGCGCCGGAGATTCGCTTGCCAGGGTAAAGCATTTCGAAGAAACCGATCCCGCGCCCTATATCGTTTTATATGACCCTGATTCGAAGGTCACCCGTTCCTACCGGATTGAGGGCGTACCTCACTTTGTCTTACTGGATAAAACCGGAACGGTCAGGTACGAGGGCAACCAACTGCCGTCCAATCCTATGGGTCTTTTAAAGTAATGAAAGACGTACTGACAATCATCATGGCGGGAGGCAGGGGCAAGCGGCTTATGCCGCTGACAGAGGAGCGCGCCAAGCCTGCTGTCCCTTTTGGAGGCATTTACCGTCTGATCGATATCCCCCTGAGCAACTGCATCAATTCCCAGCTTTACAAGATTTTGATCTTTCCGCAGTACAAATCGCAATCACTGGTGGACCACATCGAGGAAGGCTGGAATATTTTTTCCACGGGTCTCGGCCATTATTTGCGCGTGGTTGCTCCTCAACAGAGAGTGGGAGAGGGATGGTACCGCGGAACGGCGGACTCCGTGCGGCAGAACCTTTATCTGATCAAGCGTGAAATGCCCCGGCACGTTTTGATCCTTTCCGGGGACCATGTATATAAGATGGACTATATGGCCTTTCGGGAATATCACGAAAAGGTGGGGGGGGATGTAACGGTAGCTCTTTTGGAAGTAGACCGGGCGCAGGGTCATGAGTTTGGGATCGCCGGGGTGGACAACGATTTCAGGATTCGCGCCTGGGAGGAGAAGCCGAAGGAGCCAAAGCCCATACCGGACGAACCGGAGCGGTGTCTGGCTTCGATGGGCATCTATCTGTTCCGGACCGAGGTTATTCTCGACCTGCTTGAAAAGAGCGATTATACCGATTTTGGAGGGGACATAATTCCCAGGATCGTAGACGAACTGAAAATCTGCGCCTACCCTTACAGACGCATGAACCGGATTCGCGATTACATCCTTCAGGTGGACCCCGATGGGGTCAGGAGGCTTCTCCTTGTGGAGGCGACCCGGGATTCGCAGTACTGGAGGGACGTCGGTACGCTGGATTCTTACTGGAACGCCAATATGGATTTGACCGGCGTGGACCCCTTCTTCAACCTCTACGGGCGCCTTTGGCCCGTCAGGAACCGTCCGCACCAGTATCCACCGGCCAAGTTCGTTTTCAACCAGCCCGAGGAGGCGACCCCCAGGACCGGGGCGGCGGTGGATTCACTGGTTTCGCCCGGCTGCATAATAAGCGGGGGAACCGTGAGGAGTTCGGTGCTTTCCTGCGACGTCACAGTCCGCAGTTGGGCGCAGGTGGACGAATCCGTTATCATGGACCACGTGGAAGTGGGTCGTCACTGTAAAATCAAAAAGGCAATCATAGATAAAGACAACGTCATCCCCCCTAATACTGAAATTGGGATCAACCCGCAGGCCGACCGGGAGAAATTCACGGTTACTCCGCGCGGGATAGTGGTTGTCCCGAAAGAATATTTCAGGCCGCAATGATATTTTTCACTCATATGCCGCCAAGAACCCACAGTTGCGATCGGCGGCCGAATCCCGTTCGGCGGACGGCGACGCCGGAATGAGCGAGGGGTGCTTGTCCGCTGTTGGATCGTGACTCGCCCGGGACGGCAACGATTTGGAGTTGGGATTGCCGGAGGGTGGGAAGTTTGTCCAAGTTGATATGCCCAATGTCGCCTCAGGAATGTGGTAATATACTCAGATACTATTGCAAACAGGGATGGATTTGGGGTGAACTTCCAGCTGCGAAAGGACGGAACTGCATGAAAAGATTAACTGAGAATCAGGTGTTGTTGGCGGTCTTGGCTCTTACAATGGTTTTCGGGTTGAGCCTCACTAGAGCGGAAAGCGTTGCAGGCGCCGAGCAGGAGGCTGTCCGGTTCAATCTAAGCGCGTCGGTGGCAGACAATCTTTCCATGCTCAAAGGCAGGACCGTTACGGTATATCTGGTATCGGGCCAAACGATTACGGGCACGGTAAACGATGTCAAAGGCAATCTTTTGCATCTGGTTAAACTGAGCCAGAAGGATTTCTTCGACGCCCTGGTCGCAATCGAGCATATCGCCGCGATCGATACGAGGGTCAGGAGCCAGTGAAAGAAGGTCTTAGGCTCAGCAAAGAGTTTTATCGCAAAGAGAGCAATCCCGGTTCATTCCGAAAAGTGCTTGATATTTTGAAGAGTCGCAGTATTGTTAGATGTTTTTCAGAGAAGGAGACCGTCGGCACGGGATTCGGATCATGACCGGCAAATTCGCTATGGGGGGCCGTTCGGGGATTGCGCTGGGTATCTATTTCGATTCTTGTCCTGGCTCTGGCAGGGTGTTCTTTTAACAAACTGGTGGTGTATCGCGTCGGCAACGTCCTGGCGGAAGGTTCACAGGTTTATGCCGGCGACGACGATCCGGACCTGGTGGGCGCAGCCATGCCCTTTGGGCTCAAAACCATCGAGAGTCTGTTGGCGCAATCCCCACATCACAAAGGGCTGCTTTTGGCTGCCGCGAGCGGTTTTACCCAGTATGCCTACGCCTTTGTGCAGACGGAGGCTGATTTAGTTGAAGACAGCGACCTTATGCGGGCCATATTTCTCAGGGAGCGTGCGCTGCGTCTCTACCGCCGGGCGCTGGGTTATGGAATTCGCGGCCTTGAGGAAATCGAGCCCGGCTTTAGCGAACTGCTGAGGAGCGATTGCGGGAAGGCGCTGGCTACGATGGGCAAACAAGACGTCCCCTTCCTCTACTGGACCGCGTCTGCGTGGGGGGCCGCCATCTCACTGGACAAGACCAACCCTGACCTTGCGGTGGACCTGCCCAGGGCGGAAGCCCTCATTCGGCGCGCCCTGGAACTTGACGAAAAATTCGGTTTGGGCGCAATTTACGATTTTATGATTGTATACGAGGGCGGAAGGCCGGCCGCCGGCGGAGGCTCCATCGACCGAGCTCGTGAGAGCCTTGGTCGGGCGATTGAGCTATCCGGGGGACGAAGGGCCTCCCCTATGGTTTCTTTTGCCGAAACGGTTGACGTGGCCATACAGGACCGGGCTGAGTTCAAGCAGCTGCTGGATCGGGCGCTCGCAATCAATATCGACGATGCCCCGGACCATCGGCTTTCAAACATAATTGCACAGCGCAGGGCTCGATGGCTTCTAGCTCGCATGGACAGGCTCTTTATCGACTGATTCAGGCGGAACGGATAGCGGGCGCACCATGAAACTTCGCGGATGGCTTTGTTTTGGAGCTATTTTCTTTTCAATTTCGGCATCCAACGCCCAGGGCGCCGGCGAGACCGTCATGAAAATGGCGACACTGGTGCCTCAGGGATCCGAATGGCACAAGATCCTTCAGGAAATGGGCGCCGAATGGCAAAAAGCATCCAACGGCCGGATTGTATTCAGGCTTTATCCGGGCGGAGTGGCGGGGGACGACCAGGACATAGTCCGAAAGATGCAGCTCGGGACACTCGATGCCGGCCTTCTTACCATAGCGGGCCTTAGTATAATAGACCGGGGGGTGCTCGGGCTCGAAGTTCCCCTGGCATACGCTGATTACGCAGAGTTGGATTGCGTCCGCGAGCAGATCGCTTCCCGGTTGGAGCGGCGAATGGAGGCAAAGGGATTCATTGTGCTCGGATGGTCGGATGGAGGATGGACGCATTTTTTTACAAGGTTTCCGGTAAGGACGCCCGACGATCTGAAAAAACTGAAGATGTACGTCGTGTCCGGCGACGACCAGTATGCAGAACTTGTCAAGAACGCCGGACTCAATCCTGTTCCGCTGCCTTCCACCGAGATTGCGACCGCCCTTCAGACGGGCCTGGTCCAGGCCATCACCATGACGTCTCAGGGGGTGCTCCTGCTCCAGTGGTACAAGCAGCTCAACCATATGACCGATCTCAAATGGGCTGTGCTCATGGGGGGGATAGTGATTACGAAATCCGCCTGGGAGAAAATCCCCGCAGAGGTCCGTCCTGCCATGATGCAGGCGTCGCTTAAGGCCTCGCAGCGTTTGCAGGAATTTTCTCGACAAGCGGATCAGGCGGACATGGAAGCTCTTAAGAAGAACGGGGTTGAAGTCGTTTCAGTTGACGCAAAAGTGCTGGGTGAGTGGCGGCGTCTGATCGAAGGCGTTCTGCCTAAGGTTCGCGGGTCCTATGTGCCAGCCGAACTACTCGACACGGCCTTGGAGCTCAGGGATCAATGCCGCAGGCATGCGGATAAGGCGGTAAAGTGACACCTCGTGCTTTGGCTCGCGGGATTGGGAAATGTTTGCTTGTCGCCGGTTTTTTGTTGCTTACAGCCATGCCGCTTGTCGACTTTCTTGGCCGTCCGCTTGCCGGGTTTCACATCCCTGGCTCAGCGACTTATACGCAGCAGTTGACATTTTTCCTCACCTTTATTGGCGGACTTGCCGCCACCCTGGCAGGGAAGCACCTTACGCTTTCCACGGCGGGCCTGCTGCCGGGAGTAAGAGCGCGCCGGGAGGCTGAGTATTTTTCCTCCTGCGTAGCCGCCTGTGTCACCGCGATTCTTACCTATGCCGGTGTCTGCGTGGTCATTGCCGAACGGGTGCAGGGACGAAGCCTGACTTTCGGGCTGCCGGTCTGGATAAGTGAAAGCGTAATGCCCCTTGGCCTGGGGCTTATCTCGCTGACCTACGTTTGGAAGTCCTCGAGCCGGTTGCCGGCGCGCCTTTGGGCTGGAGCCATCGCCTGCGCCACCTTTGTTCTGGGCATAATTGAGCCTTCGGGCATAATGATCTGGATACTGACCGCAATACTGATGGCAGCGATGCTTGTCGGCTCCCCTGTATTTGCCGCAATGTCCGGACTGGCGCTGATCTTTTTCTGGGGGGACGGGACTCCCGTTTCGGCAGTCACAGCCGAGATTTACAGGCTTGTGGGTTCTCCAAATCTTCCCGCAATACCGCTGCTGACCGCAACCGGCTTTGTCCTAGCGGAGAGCAACTCTCCCCTGCGATTGGTGAATTTTTTTCGAGCGCTGCTTGGGTTCATTCCAGGTGGGGTCGCGCTGCTGGTTGGAGCGGTCTGCGCGCTTTTCACTGCGTTGACCGGGGGCTCGGGCGTTACGATCATAGCTCTCGGGGGGCTTGTTTATCCCATACTGCTCAAGGGCGGTTACTCGGAGAGCTTCTCGCTCGGTCTGGTAACGGCTGCCGGGAGCCTGGGCCTGCTGTTTCCGCCATGCCTTGCCGTAGTCCTCTACGGCGTTGTGGCGAATACTCCAGCGGATCAATTGTTCATCGCCGGATTCGTCCCGGGAACTCTGCTGCTCATGCTGGTGGCGATTTATAGTATAAAGGTCAGCCTGAAAGCCGGGATAGAGCGACAGCCTTTCAGATGGCACGAACTTCTTGCTTCAGCCCGGATTGCAAAATGGGATCTGTCGATCCCCGCTGCGATGGCCATTCTGTTCGGGACCGGTCTGGCATCAATGCTGGAGACTTCCGCTTTCGCATGCGCCTACACAATAGTCATCTCATGCTTCATTCACCGGGACCTGCACCCCCTGGAAAAGTTGCCGGGGACGCTTGTCAAGGCTGCTGCGCTCGTGGGGGCGATCTTCATACTGCTTAGCTGCGCAATGGGCCTTACGGGCTACCTTGTGGACGCACAAATTCCCGACCGTCTGCTGGAGGTTGTGAAGGAGCGGATTCACTCGCCGCTTTTTTTCCTGCTCACATTGAACATAGTGCTGCTGGTTCTGGGAAGCGTACTGGAGATATTTTCGGCAATCATCGTACTGACGCCCCTTGTCATTCCGCTGGGAGTGGCTTTCGGGGTCCACCCGGTGCACCTGGGCATCATCTTTCTGGCAAATCTCCAAGTCGGTTTTCTGTTCCCGCCGGTAGGCCTAAACCTGCTCATAGCGTCATCGTGCTTCGGAAAGCCGATGGGAGCTCTATACCGGGATGTCATCCCGTTCCTGCTGATACTTGGCCTGGGAGTGCTCCTGATTACCTACGTTCCTGCCCTGTCCATAGGGGTGCTCAGGCTGCTGGGACGGCTCTGAGAAAAGGCCGGCCCCGGCCCTTGAGAATTCGCGCTAAGTTTCCAATCAATCTGTTAAAGAACTCCGCTCAGGTTTTTTCAAGGCTACGTTTTTGAAAAGCAACGCCAAGGGAATTCCCGCGAGGGAAAAGAAACCGATCAGTCTGAAGATATCGATGAACGCAAAGAAAGTGGACTGGACTACAAGGATGTTGTAGATGGACTGGTAAGCCTTTTTCATTGCCGTGGCCGGATCATATTGAGCGGAGAACAATTCCGTCATCCAGTGGAATGAGAGGCGAAACGCAGGATTGTATGGAGTGAGGTGGTAGGCCAGCATGGACTGGTGCAATTGAGCATGCCGGGAGATCAATGTGGCAACCGCCGCGATGCCGATGCTCCCGCCCATACCCCTCATCAGGTTCCAGAGGCCTGTTGCTGTGCCTATCATTTCATTGGGCAGCGTTCCCATGGTGAGAGTGGTCACGCAGACGAAGATTATTCCAATCGCAAACCCGATGATAACGTTGGGCAGGATGATGCTGCCGATGGAAATCTCAAGATTGATTTCACCCAGAGCGAAGCAGGCCACGGTAAGGAGGATGAAGCCGGAAACGATCAAAATGCGGCCGTCGATCTTGCGCACAAGCCAGCCTGCCAGGGCTGTTGAAGCCAGTGCGCCCATTCCGCGTGGAGTCATCGCCAGGCCGCTTTCCAGCGCCGTGTATCCCATCAGGTTTTGCAGAAACAGAGGCAGCATCACTAAAGTGCCGTACAGAATGATTCCATAGGTGGTGGCCAGAATAGCGCCGACAGCGAAATTGCGGTCGGACAAGACGTGCAGGTCGACTATGGGGTCCCTGGAGTTCAATTCCCAGATTACAAAACCGAGCAGGCAAACGCCGGAAGCGATTACGGCCGCCCACACCCAGGGGGAAGCAAACCAGTCGGCCCTTTCCCCTCTGTCGAGAACGAGCTGGAGGGTTCCGAGGCCGACGGCCATTAGAGTAAAGCCAACGTAATCAACCGATTTGGGGGGCTGGCGCCGGATATATGGAGGGTCTTCGATAAGCAGCCTGGTGAGCAGAATGGCGAGCAGGCAGACCGGCAAGTTGATGTAAAAAACCCAACGCCAGGAATAATTGTCGGTAATCCAGCCGCCGAGAGTGGGGCCTACGACGGGAGCTACGACTACGCCGAGGCCGTAGACCGCCATGGCCTCTCCTCTTCTTGACCGAGGAAAACTCTCAAAGAGAATGGCTTGGGAAACCGGGAGGAGCGCACCCCCGCTGGCGCCCTGGATTACCCTGGCGATTACGATCATATCCAGGTTGACGGCGGCCCCGCTGGCAAGAGATGAAATTGTGAACAGGACTATACTGATTATAAGGAAGCGTCTGCGCCCCACAAACTGGGCGATCCAGCCCGTAATGGGCAGCACGATCGCGTTGGCGACCAGGTAGCTGGTGAGGACCCAGGTGGCTTCGTCCACACCTGCCGACAGACTTCCAGCAATATGAGGAAGCGCAACATTGGCGACCGAGGTATCCAGGGCCACCATGAACGTCGGCAGGACCATGGTGGCTGCTATGAACCAGGGGTTTACTTTAGGATGCCAGTCATTGTCAATCGCCATAAAACCGCCCACCGAGCGCGCGCTCTGCGTCTTATACCAGGTTACGTAGAAAATAGCCATTTTCATGCTTCGCGGGTGAGGCAGGCCCCATGGGCAATTGCGTTCAAGATCGATGTGACCGGGAGGGCATACAGCGCTTGGCTCCCCCTCCCCTACGCAGGGTTGAGGTGCAGGGGTTTACCCCCGCCCAATCCTGAACGCAGCTCCGTATTAGCCAATTCTGGCGGCAGACTCTGCGCAAAAAGGCTTCCCGAAAGAGTCTACGCCCCGCAAAAGCATAAGATTTTCCAACGGGTATGCTTTTCCGTCGTCCAGGTTTTGCCCGGACGTTTCGAATTTAGTATTATTGACATCTCGCTTGCATGTTCAACCGGGAAATCGTATCGTTTCACAGCTTGGCGCCCGTTTTTAGAAATTTTTTGCGCAGCATCCGGATTGCGACTTCCGCAACGTCAGGAGAACTTAATTTATGAGCGCGCTTTTTTCCAAATTACAACTCAGGGAGACCGAATTTAGAAACCGGGCATTTGTTTCCCCCATGTGCCAGTATTCAAGCGAGAACGGAATGCCCACCGCATGGCATCTCGTACACCTTGGAAGCCGGGCCGCAGGCGGGGCCGGACTGGTCATGGTCGAGGCTACAGCGGTTTCGCCCGAGGGACGCATTTCTCCTTCCGACTCTGGAATGTGGCTGTCCGACCATTCCGAAGCTTTCAGACAGATTGCGTCGTTTATCAGAGACAATGGCGCGGTGCCCGGCATTCAACTTGCTCATGCAGGTAGAAAAGCATCAACTGATGTTCCATGGCATGGGGACAGGCCATTAAAAGAAGATGAGGGGGGCTGGAAACCGATAGCCCCCAGCCCAATACCTTTTGACGACGGTTATCCGGTTCCGACTGAAATGAGCGGGGGCGATGTAGAAGGGGTCCGGTCAAGATTTATTGAATCTGCAGAACTGAGCGTCGATGCCGGTTTTGAGGTTCTTGAAATCCACATGGCGCACGGGTATCTGTTGCATGAGTTTCTCTCGCCTCTTTCAAACAAAAGAACTGACGAATTCGGCGGCAGCTTTCAAAACCGCATAAAGTTTCCTTTGGAGGTGGCATCAGCCCTTAGAGGAGTCTGGCCCGCCAATTTCCCGCTGTTCGTACGGATCTCCTGCACCGATTGGGTTGAGGATGGCTGGGACTTACAGCAGTCTATCGAGTTTTGCCGCAGTCTTAAAGAAATTGGAGTGGACTTGATCGACTGCTCGAGCGGGGCGTTGGTTCCTCACGCGAAAATACCTGCCGGTCCCGGATTCCAGGTCCCTTTTGCAGCGGCGATAAGAAAATCGGTGGGTATCGCTACAGGCGCCGTCGGATTTATAACAGATCCTGCCCAAGCCGAACAAATTGTTGCCACAGGACAAGCAGACGCTGTTCTGCTCGCCAGGGAAATGTTGCGCCAACCTTACTGGCCTTTGCACGCAGCACGAGCTTTAGGAGCGGAAATTAACTGGCCAAAGCAATACCTTCGCGCGAAACCTCAGCACTAATTTGTCCAGGATGTCCAGGATTGCAGTCTGGAAGGCTTTTGCGCTGTCGTACAAGCCGCTCAAGCCGGCCCGGGCGGCACCTCACATTCTTTCCAAGCAATGTCTTGGCTATTTCAATCCGGCAACGCTCGCGTGACCGTGATCGCGTGCACCTCGGAGGCTCCTCCTCTCCTTTTGAGGGTTTTTGCGCACTCGCTTAGAGTCGTACCTGTAGTGAAGACATCGTCTACCAGCAGAACTCGACGGCCCCTCGCCATCTGCACATCGGCGACCTCAAAAGCGCCCTTGACGTTTTTGAGACGCTGCTCCCGACTAAGACGGGTCTGGGGCTGGGTTCGGTGTTTTCGCCGGATAATATTATTTGAAACCGGCGCCTTGAGTTTGCGCCCCAACCTGGAGGCCAGCAGTCCCGACTGGTTGAATCCTCTCTGTGCGAGGCGCTTGAGGTGAAGGGGCACCGGCACGATCAGGTCCGGGGCAGGCAACCCCCAACCCGAGTAGGCCATTTCCAGCAATTCAACCAGGGGCGGCGCCCATTCGGTTTGCGATCCGAACTTCAACTGGTGGACACGATCCCGAACGATCCCTTCATGAAAAGTCGCCGATCTGGCCGTGTCAAAGTAGAAGGCGGATTTGGCGCATTCGCCGCAAAGGTAGTTGGATGAGGCGCCTGAATCCCGAAACGGTCTTCCACATACGGGGCAAAGGGGCGATACGATCCAGGGGATTTGGTTCCAACACGCGGGGCACCAGGACCTTTCGAGCGGGGTGCGGATTCTGCGGCAGCCTGCGCAGCTGCCGGGAAGCAATAATTCAAGCAGGGCCGAGCAGGCAAATTTAAGCCCCGATCCAATTGGGCCGAGAGCAGAAGAGCATCTTGTCATGACGTCATGGAAGGCGAATCTTCCGTACAAACGGCAGTCTCCCGTTTCCCTGGGCTTATTCTCGCGGAACAGGGACCTCACCTGGCTTTGCCGGCGGCTTCTTCACTGAGTTTGCCATAGAGGATGCTCAGTTCCCGGTCGCATTCGGCCTGAGGCGCTCCGGCTTTTTTAGCTGCTTCGAGCGCTTTTTCCGCGTCCTTTAATCGCCCCTGTTCGCGGAGCAGTATTCCCAGTTGCAGGTTTATATCACCCCTGTCTGGGTTGAGGCTCGCCGCTTTGAGGAGCAACTCCGCAGCGCGTCCTCTATCGCCCAGTGAGATCAAGATATCGGCCGACCTCCGGCGGGCTTCCAGATCCGATGGATTATAGATCAAAGCTTTATCGTAACTTTTGAGAGCCGCCGGGTAATCGCCTTTGGCCCGGGCTATTTCTGCCAGGCCAAACCAGGCGTTAGCGCAGGGAGGGTCCGCTTTTGTCGATTGCTCGAAGACCTGGGCCGCTTCGTCGCTGCGTTGCGCCCTTAGAAGAAAATAGCCGAACTGGCTTGATGCCGCGCAACCATCCCTGTCCGCCAGCACGGCGCGCCGGTGGTGGTTCTCGGCCTCAGTCAGCAGTCCATGCTTTTCCTCGACCGAGGCAAGGTTTGACCATGCCGGGGCAAACCCGGGATTTCGATTTAGAATTGTCCTGTAGAGGCTTTCGGCTTCCTCCGATTTGCCCTGGTCCTGATAGATCACGGCGAGGTTGAATTTTGCCTGGAGATCGGACGGGTCGATAATGATGGCCTGCCGGTAAGCATCGATAGAGTCACCTATGCGCCCTGCGCTATAATTTTCAACGGCCCGATTGTATGGGCCTCCTGCGGTCGACGCACAAGCCGAAATTATTGTGAGGCAAATGAAGATCAACGCGCTATCTTTTCCCATAGGGTCCTATTCTGCCTTTTTCCCTCCACTGCGCCGCATCGGAGCCTGAATCAAGTGTCCGGTCAGATTTCCACACCACCTTCCAGGGATGGAGCCTGAGGTCCTCACTCAAATCCTGTAGATGACGGGAGGTTTCATTCAGATGGTCGAGAATGGAGGCTATATTAACCTCATTTGAATCGACGATCGAACGGACCCCCTTGATGGTCTGTTCGGCCTCGGAAAGGCCCCTGCCCGCCAGCCCCAGTGTTTTTTTGAGTTCGCTTTCGATGGACCCCAGTTTTTCCTGCAAATCACGGTTGGTGGATCGCACTTCCCTTATTAACGACACTAGTTCCTTGCCGCCCTCCCCCGACAGAGTTTTCATGTTTTTCATCACCGGTCCCAGATCGGCCGTATTCGCCTTCAATTGATCGAGGAAAGAGTTTGCGTTCTGAATGGTGTTTTTTATCATGTAATCGCTGCGAACTTCGGAGATCAGGTCTTTTGCATTCTGAACCAACTCGACGAGACCCGTGGCGACCTTGCCGCCGGTTTCAATTATTTCGGAAAGTGAAGCCGGGCTTTTGCCTTCGAGGGTATCGCCCGAGGCCAATTCGGCAGAGCCGGGAGATCCCGGGCTGATCTCCACGTATTTTGCGCCCATCATTCCCAGGCTTCTGATTTCGGCGCGGGAATCCCTCCTCACTCGAGCATCCGAGGAAATCCTCACCGTGACAGCTATGCGGTCAGATACCCCGGGCGCCAGGCGTATCTCTTTTACCCCGCCCACTTCAAAGCCTGCATACCAGACGGGCGAGCCGACAGCAATTCCATCCGCATACTGGAAGAGGATAGTGAGCGTTTTCTTCTTGTCCCACAGCGAGCGCACGTTGCCCACGATTAAGATCCCGATCACGAAGAGAATGAAGGAGATCAGGACCAGCAAACCGACTTTTACTTCAGAGCGAAAGACCTGCATTTATCAATACCTCGATTAAGACCAATGCCCATCACATGTCCAGCAAATCCTCAAGATAATCCCTGCTCGACTGGCGAAGCGGAATAGGACCGTCGGGGTTTCCGCGGATGAACTGTTGGACCACCGGGTCGCAGGATTGCTGTATCTCTTTCGGCGTGCCCTCGGCGACGACCCTTCCCCGGAACAGAACAACCATCCTGTCGGAAATCTTAAATGCGGTGGCGACATCGTGGGTGACTACGACCGAGGTAATCCCCATACGCTTGCTCAATTCCAGAATAAGCCGGCCGATAACTCCGGTCACCACCGGGTCCAGACCCGAGGTGGGTTCGTCGTAGAAGACTATTTCGGGGTCAAGGGCAAGTGCGCGCGCGAGAGCCACCCTTTTTTGCATCCCTCCGCTCAACTGGGCAGGCTTGAGGTGTTCGAAATCACGAAGCCCCACGAGTTCAAGTTTCATTTTGACCATAACGCCGATGATTTTTTCGTCCAACTGCGTGTGCTCCCGGAGCGGAAGAGCGATATTGTCGTGAACGCTTAGGGAGTTAAGCAGCGCGCCCATCTGGAAGAGCATCCCAAATCGTTTCCGATACGCGTCCATCAGGTCTTCGTCAAACAGGGTGATATCCTGCCCGCCAACCAGAATCCGGCCGGAGTCAGGGCGAATAACCCCTATGAGATGCTGGAGCAGGGTGGTCTTGCCGCAGCCGCTGCCGCCCATGATGGCAAACACGCTGCCCCGTTCGACTGTGAGATTTATCCCATCGAGCACCACTCTCCGGTCAAAGCTCTTGACGAGGTTTTTGACTTCTATCAGCGCCTCAGCCATGGAGGATACCTTACAGAAAAAGATAAAAAATCGTTGTAAAAAGGCAGTCGGCAAGGATTATGCTGATAAGCGAGGTGACCACCGAAATCATTGTCGATTTGCCAACCCCTTCAGCGCCTCCCCTGACCACAAAGGCCATGTAGCAACCCACCATAGCAATGATGACGGCAAAAACCAAGCTTTTCACAAGTCCGGTCAAGATGTCCTTGAGCAGGAGTGCGTCCAGGGTATTGTGAATATAGAGCGATGACCTGATGCCGATTGCAAGAGTTCCCACAAAGTAGCCTCCTGTGATTCCAATGACGTCGGCGAGGACCGTCAGGCACGGGAGCATGACAATCATGGCGATAAAGCGGGGAACCACGAGGTAGGCAATCGGAGAAATCGCCATGACCTCCAGCGCCGTTATCTCCTCGGTAACCAGCATCGTGCCCAACTCTGCGGTAAAGGCGGCGCTCACCCGACCGGCCAGCACTATAGCAGTCAGAAGGGGGGCCATCTCACGGGTAAGGGCAACGCCGGCCAGGCCGGCCGCATAAGTGACCGCCCCAAATTTTTCGAGTTGATATGCGGTCTGGAGCACGAGGATAATGCCGATCACAAATGAGACCAGGGTCACAATTGGGATCGATTTAACGCCCACTTCATCCATCTGAGCCACGGCGGCCCTGAATCTGAGGGGCTTCCCCTGGAAAGGCTTTACCAGCGTCCATTTCATCGTTTCATTGAAAAAACAGGCAATGCTGGTAATGTGTCTGAGAAACAATATTAAGCTGCTGTCCCGGCGTGCCGCGGCTATACTCACCTGTCCCGTTCTCCCCCTATCAGTTGACTCAGGTCCGGCGCCATTTCAAAGATATTTTTCAGGTAAGCCAGATCGAAAATGGATTCGACCCTCCGGCAGGCGCCAGCCAGGGAAAACCTGACCTGGCCCTTGCGGGAAAGCTGGAGCGCTTCCACAAAAGTGGCTATCCCCGAGCTGTCTATATACGGGACTTCGCTGAGGTCCACAATTATGTGCGACACTTTCCTGCGGAAAATGGGAAGCAGCATGTCCCTGACCTGCGGGGAAGAACTCATATCGAGATCACCTCCCAGGGAGACGACAAATACGCCTGGTTTTCTTTCGTCGATGCGGATGTTCAATTTTGTGCCTTCTCCTCTGCCGGCAAGAATTTTGTCAACTTGAGCAGCATGCCGCCACCAGGTGGGGTATCGTATTCAAATCTGTCCACCGCCGATTTTATAAAGTGCGTCCCAAGGCCTCCGGGACGGATATCATTTAAATCACGCCCCTGGAAAGTCTGCGGATCGGCGCCGCTTCCAAAATCCCGAATCGAGATTTCGAAGCAGTCCGGCCCAATGCTGAAGGTGATCACGATTCTTTCATCGCCGGCGCTTTTATATGCGTACCGGATTACGTTTGTGCAGGCTTCGTCCACCGCAAGGACCAGTTTGTCGGTCTGGCGGGGCTCAAAGCCGATTTTCGCCGATATTTTATCCACAAGCGCTCTTACAATGAACATAGCCAGAGGATCAGCGGGTATGTCGAGAATAACGGGACCTTTGAAATCGGGCAATGTCAACTAGTTCTCCTCGAACCCGATCAGCACCAGTGTTATGTCATCAGCCTGGGGACACTCCCCCGCGAACTTAGACAGCCAGACAGATATCCGGGATTTGACGGACTCGACCTCAGAGTCTCCAGCCGTGAGACAGTTTTCTATTCTCTGCCATCCGAACTGCATCCCCTGGTCGTTCTTTGCCTCAAGGAGCCCATCGGTGGAAAGAAGGATGCAGGCGCCTGGAGTCAGGGACAGTTTGGCGGCCCCGTAATGCCGATCGGGCACAATCCCTATGGGAGGGTCTCCGATTCCGCGCAAGACAGCGTAGTCACCTTGCGAGCTGTTCCAGATGATGGGAGGAAGATGCCCTGCATTTACGTAAACGGCCTCGCCGCCACCTTCTTCCAGCACTATGTAGAGCAGAGTGACGAACATCCCCTGGCAGCTCTGAGCGCATACGCTTTCGTTGATGCGGCCGACGAGCCTTTCGGGGTCTTTTTCACGAATGGCCCGGAGGCGAAAATCGGAGGTAAACCTGGCCATAAAGAGGGCTGCTGATACGCCTTTACCCGATACATCGCCGATTAGTATACCCACACGATTGCCATCCAGGGGAATAAAATCATAGAAATCCCCTCCAATCTGCCGGGCAGGCTGGTAGTGGGCGCCAAATCTGAATCCCTTAAGTTTTGGCATTTCCAGGGGCAAAAAACTCAACTGAATGCTCCTGGCAAACGCCAGATCCTGTTCGATCTGCCGGCGGCGAAGAATTTCCCGGTGCAAACGGGCATTTTCGATAGCAATGGCGGCGTTGGCGCAAAGGAGGCTTAGGGTCTCTTTGTCTTCTTCGTTGAAATTTGAGCCGTCCATCTTATTTATCGCCTGGGAAACGCCTATGATCCTTTCCTTGATTTTGAGCGGCACACACAGGATGGTCTGCGTTCGGTATCCGGTCAAGCGGTCGACTTCACGATTGAATCTGGAATCCTCGTAAGCGTTCTCGATCAAAAGCGGCTCACCCGTCTCATATACGTTCCCGGCAATCCCCTGTCCCTTCCTGATTCTCACCTCTTGCTTGAGCTTGTCGGAAGCCGGCCCCTGCGCCACAGCGAAAACAAGTTCGCCACTCTTTTCATCAACCAGCATCAGGCTGCACGCGTCGGCCTTGAGAATCGAGCGCGAGGTGACCATTATGTTTTCGAGCACCTGGTCCAGTTCCAGGCTCGAATTGATAAGGCCCGTTATCCTGAAGCATTCCTTGAGGCTCTCAACCCTCTCGCTCATCCTGGCCAGGGCCGCGGGGTATTCTGCAACTCCAGTATCGCAGGCGCGGAGGCTGATTTGAGTATTTTCTTCTTTGGTATTCATCAAACCGTGGCCCTTCGGGAAGGGCAAATGTTGAAGGTAAAAAGTCAAAGTGTGGGACATAGCCGTTTTGCGGAGCTATTATGACTGCTTGGGGGAAAACTGTCAAATATACTCAAACACTCACTCGTTTCAACCCCCTCACCTTGTCCTACACGCCGTCCCGCCATGTCGCAATTTTACCCTGAAATTGGCGGGGGTCTTTTGCCAGGATGGAGACCAGGGCGCGGGCGGGGACTTCAGGGTCGAGCATTTCGCCGTTTCTTTCATAGGCGCGGTATTGTTCGCGCAGTCCTTTAGCGGCCCTGCCCCGTGCATGGATGGCGCTACGGAGCATAGGGGTGTTTACAACTCCGGGGCGAAACACAAAGGAGACAACCTCGGGAGCTTCAGCGGCAAGGTGTCTTGCCAGATGCTCCTGGGCGGCTTTTGCCGCACAGTATGCACCCATGCCCGGGATGACCCTTTCCGCAGCGCCGGAGCCGAAAAAGACTGCGATTCCGGCGCCTGCTTCGATCAAATAGGGAAAAGAGGCCCTTGCCAACTGGAAACTTGCGGTGACGCTCGCCTGGAATATTTCGGCGAACCCGGCGCCGGAGAGGTCCCATAGGACCGGTCCGGGACGCAGCACTCCAGCTGCCTGGATAAAGCCGTAAAAGGCCCCGGTCTCGATTGCTTTCTTCACCAGCTCATGGGCGACCTTTGATGAGGCTGCCGACCCGGCCACAAAATCGACTCGGGATCCATTTCTTGCGCATTCCTCAGCAACTTTTTCAAGGCTGGCCGGGCCTCTGGCATTCAGGACGAGCGCGGCCTTCTCGCCTGCCAGGGCCAGCGCCAGGGCGCGCCCTATACCCCCTGAAGCCCCGGTGAGAATGAGCGTTTTGCCTGATAACTCGCTCAAAGAATTTCTCCTGTAATTAGGTTTGCACATCATGATAAATATAAGAGTTTTGAAATTCAAAACCTTAGGACTTAAAATTTGGGATTGGGAATACTTATAATAAAGTGTAACCTGAGGCTTGTCAGCACGCGCAGTGCCGTGAGAGGCGCCGTCCAGACGCTGTCACCTGGAGACACGAAATGGAAAACCCCAAAGACAATCGCCACTTCAGCATGATAACCGATCACGACACCTATCTTTTCAAGCAGGGCAACCACTTTAGACTTTACGAGAAGATGGGATCTCACATTGTCGATGTTGACGGAGTGTCCGGGACCTTCTTCGCCGTATGGGCGCCCAATGCAGCAAAGGTTTCGGTCATAGGGGACTTCAATTTATGGAAGAGCCGGTCCCATCCTCTGGCAATAAGGTGGGACGGCTCGGGTATTTGGGAGGGATTCATTCCCGGACTCGGGCAGGGCGAGATATACAAGTACCACATAGTTTCCAGAGAAAACAGATACGCGGTCGATAAGGGCGATCCCTACGCCATGCATTGGGAAACTCCTCCCAGAACGGGTTCCATAATTTGGGACATCAGCTACGATTGGAGTGATGCGGAATGGATGGCAAAGCGCTCGAAGGCTACCGCTCTGAACGCTCCTTATTCGGTCTATGAGGTCCATTTAGGTTCATGGAAGCGGGCGCCCGAGGATGGAAACCGGTGGATGAGCTATAGGGAGATGGCCGATCATCTTCCCGGATATGTGGCGGAGATGGGTTTTTCACACGTTGAATTTCTCCCCGTCATGGAGCACCCCTTCTACGGATCATGGGGATATCAGACCACCGGCTATTTCGCTCCGAGCTCGCGATACGGCCCTCCGCAGGATTTTATGTACCTGGTCGATGTTCTGCATCAAAACGGAATCGGAGTCATTCTCGACTGGGTCCCATCACATTTCCCGAGCGATGAATTTGGGTTGACATTCTTCGACGGGACGCACCTGTTCGAGCACCAGGACCCCAAGAAGGGCTACCATCCTGAGTGGAACAGCTACATCTTCAATCACGGACGCTACGAAGTAAGGGCATTTCTGATCAGCAGCGCTCTTTTCTGGCTGGACAAGTATCACGCCGATGGACTGCGGGTGGACGCCGTCGCCTCAATGATTTACCTGGACTATGCAAGGCGTGAGGGCGAATGGATTCCAAACATGTACGGCGGCAACGAGAACCTGGAGGCAATCACTTTCGTCAAACGCTTCAACGAAATGGTTTACCAGGAATACCCGGACGTACAGACGATTGCGGAAGAGTCCACCTCGTGGGCGATGGTGTCAAGACCCGCCTATGTGGGCGGCCTGGGATTCGGCATGAAATGGAACATGGGCTGGATGCACGACACCCTGGAATACTTCTCGAAGGATGCGGTTTTCAGAAAATTTCACCAAAACCTGCTCACTTTCAATATTTGGTATGCTTTTTTCGAAAATTTCATGCTGCCCCTGTCTCATGATGAAGTAGTGTACGGAAAAGGATCGCTGCTGCGCAAGATGCCGGGAGACGACTGGCAAAAATTCGCAAACCTGAGGGTGCTTTTCGGGTATATGTTCGGCGAGCCGGGCAAAAAGCTCATTTTCATGGGCGGCGAATTCGGGCAGTGGGACGAGTGGTATCATGAGCAAAGCCTGGACTGGGACCTTCTCCAGTACCCCATGCACCAGGGAATCCAGAGATGGATCCGGGACTTGAACCGAGTCTACCGTGAAGAACCCGCCTTGCATGAACTTGATTTCAGCGCCGAAGGATTCGAATGGATAGATTTCCGGGATGCAGATTCGAGTGTTCTGGTTTTTTTGAGAAAGCCTGCTGTCGGCGACGATTTAATAGCCGTAGCGGCCAATCTTACTCCGGTGCCAAGGGTAAACTATAGATTTGGGGTGCCCAGGTCAGGCCGCTGGGTGGAGCTTCTTAACAGCGACGCAAAGATTTACGGAGGCTCCGGTCAGGGCAATTTCGGAGGCATCGATACTGAGCCGGTTCCCAGTCACGGTCACAATTATTCGATTTCGCCGACCCTGCCGCCGTTGGGAATCATTTTTCTGAAAAGCGAGGTTCCCCGCGTTACCGCGACAGTGCTTCCGGATGAGGAAGCGGTTCCGGTAGACAAAACTGAGAGCCGAGTCGCGGCCGGCTTCCTCGTGGTTGAGCGTGAAACAGTTCTCCTGCTCCCTCCGCCGCCATCGATCGGTCCTGAAAAGCCCAAGGTCGCTTCGGCGCCTGACGACTCTTCAGAACCGAACAACGCTTCGCTCCCCGATCCCGCGCCTGGCGAGGACTGAGCAGTGAGTGCGAAGCCGGGTTGCGAGTTGCGGGTCGCCAATTCCTAACCCCCGCAACCGTTAACCCGCAACGGCGTCTCTAATGCACCACATCTTCCGGAGGTGATTTGAGTTTGTGCCACAGCGCGAATGAGGCTTCCTTGACAGCTTCGAGCAGAACGCGAACCGCTCCGGCGATTTCTTCCTCATTTGCGCCCTTGACCAACTGGTGTTCGCTGATCTCGACAGACCTGTTCTGCGCTACCCCGCCCAGGATGCGGCGGCTGTCAGGGTCACGTGTCAGATCGACTCCCTGCGAGAATAGATAGTTTGTCAGCTCGCCTCCGTCGGTGACTATGAAAAGGTCGTCTCTATCGCCGACCCTGCGGATGTGGATTTCAATCCTCTCATTATTCGGGAGGACCCAGTCGGTTGTGATCAAGAATCCGCCGCCGGTCGGTGAAACATCCCAGCCCTGAAAGAAGTCTTCCGCGAGCGCTTCGAGAATTTCATCTTCATCCATTTCCTTCTCCTGAATCCTATAGAAGTCGAATCTGTAACAAAATTGGTTCATCAACCGGTAATAGAACAAATTCGTACCGTTTTCGCATCACGCATCCCGTTGCGGTCGCGCAACGGGATAGTGGCACAGCGTGAATTTTCCTCCATTAAAGGTCACTATTTCAATATCTTACCATATCATTGCAGAGGCGCACGTCAAAAATCATAGTGGACGGAGCGCCTTCTGGCGTGAAACCTGCTCCCTATAGAATAACTTCCGAATGGAAATCTCGCACATCGACTTTCATTACAGAAAGGGGCTAATGAAATGAACTCATCAGGGACCTGGGGAAAAGCGCTTGTTTTTATGGTTTTGTTTATAATTGCTTTCACTCTTTTTATGGCCGCAGCCGTGCGGGCCGATGACCAACCGGCGCCGGCGCCCGCGCCCGCTGAAGAAAAACCCCCGGCGCCGTCTTTTTCCTTTTCTACGGACGTCCTCAACCAGTACATATTCCGCGGCGCCGCGCAAAGTAAAGACAGCGCCGTTTTCCAACCCTCCTTTACAGCCACCTATTTAGGTTTTTCAGCAAGTGTGTGGGGAAATTTCGATACTTCCCGGCACAGCAGCAATTTGCTCATGCCGCTGCCCTCGGGTCAGGCGGGTAATGCCAAGTGGAGTGAGACCGACTTCACGGTTTCATACACCAGGGAGGTGTGCCCAAACTTTTCATTGCTGGTTGGAAACGTATTTTACGGCCTCCAGCAGCCGATAAGCAGTTTCGACCAGGACGAATTATTCGGGGGCGCCAGCTACACTTTCCCGTGGCTTACCGTGGCTTTCACCACCTATGGGGAGGTAACTCATTCTTCAGACATATGGTTTGAACTTGACCTTACCAGGAGCATTCCGTTAGATATGCTGTGCAAGGGCGCCACCCTTGACCTTGGGGCAAGCTTCGGCTATCTTGTCCTCCCGCATGACAATAACGTTTTAAGCCTTGCGGGGGTCACTCCAGCTTCGCTTAAGGCCAAAGATCTGGGGAGCTACTCCGATTTCCACACGGCACAGTTAACCGCGGATGTGAAATTTCCAATCGGCAAATACGTGACAATTGCGCCGAAAATCGCTCTGTGGCTTCCGTTGTCCGGCGCCGCCTCGGACTACCTGGAAGCCAACTCCCTCGACACGCATTCCACCCATGTGGTCGGGGG
>DASPQK010000136.1:0-14687 GCA_035624985.1 Syntrophobacteraceae bacterium
AAAGCTCCCGGCGCTTCTGCTCGGTTATGTCCCGGGCAATTCCAAGAACGGCGCCGGTGGTTTTGTCTCCGTTTGCGATCGGGCTGAGGCGCACGTCCAGGCAAATTTCCCTGCCGCACAACGTTACGCCGCAGTTCTCGAATGTGACGGTCTTTCCCGAGTCGAATACGCTCTTGACATTTTTGCCCATCAGGTCATCCCGATCTTCAAGAACGAAATCGGTAAAGGCCCTCCCAACCGCTTCCCGCTTTTCACAACCGATCAGTCTCAATGTGCTTGAGTTGCAGTATTCGATGCGGTCTTCACGATTCAGGACAAAAATGAGGTCTTCAGAGCCTGCGGCAAAACGATTGAGCGCATCCAGAACTTCGCTTTCCAAAGGCATCGGCGTTCTCCTCTGAGCCGAGGAAGAAGTTTATAGCCAAAAGCCTGGCTGAACCACTCCACATGGGCGCCACGAACAGGTCGAGGCATTAATGGCAGCAGAATTGAGTCTCCGGGGTGTACAGGCGGCTATGCTGGCAGAAAAAAAAAGCGCTTACCATCGGGTAAACGCCGTAATTTCTGTCGGTAAAAAGTTGTATATTCTTAAATTCTAAAACAGCCCCGCTTTCAGGGCGTATCTGACCAGCGCCGAAGTCTTGCGCACCCCCACCTTGTTCATGATTCTGGACCTGTGGGTCTCGACCGTCTTCCGGCTGATAAAAAGCTTTTCGGCAATCTGGTTCGTGGTAAGCCCCGAACTGATCAGCTTCAGGATTTCCCGCTCACGTGTCGTAAGGGCCTGAGATTCATTATGTATGCCATCGGGCTTCTCCGAGTGCTCTTTTATTTTCGACAGCGTCATTACCGAACTGACCTTGCCCGTTTCGTCAAACACCGGAGAAATATGATCGACCAGATGAAATGTCTGCCCTCCGACCTCGATCTCGCACGAAACGCTCTGGTCCCTGCCGGCCTCGATGGTTTGCTTGATCCGTTCACAGATTCTCTCTGCCGGCCCGGTCTCGAAGAAATCATGAGGAGTCTTTCCGACAATGGCTTCCGGCAGCCCGATATTGCCGGGCAACGCCCTTATCGAAAGATACTTTCCATTTTGGTCCTGCATTGTCACCACGTATTCAGCCTTTGACAGAAGGAGTTTTAGATCTTCGGCATTTTTCTTTCTGATCTCAGTGGCGTTCGAGCGCCCAACGAGGTGCCGCGCAATGTATAGACAGCCTGTTGTATTTCCCGACTCGTCGGTGAGAGGAGACACTGTGACAAGGGAAGAGTTGCCCGGAAGCTCCGATTGAAAATCTGCTGAAGCTGAGTTGCCGGTTTGCCCGGATCGCCTGATTGGGCATAACTCCGGAGGGCATTTAGTTCCAAAGGTCTGGTGGCAAATTCGCCCCTGCAATTCGACCAGACCGATTCCCAGATGGTCAGCAAGGGCCCTGTTGGCTTTCCTGATCCGGAAATGCGTATCGATAACAGCTAGAAAGTCAGGCATCGCATCGATGGCCTGAATCCATTCAGCCCTGGAGTGCGCTATGAGCTTTTCTTTACGCTTCAGTTCGGATATGTCGCGTGTGATGCACAGAACCGCAGATATCTTCCCGGCCTGTTCGGTTATCGGCGTGAGCCGGGTATGAAGCCAGACGCCGCGCTCAGGCACGCTGCTTTCGACCGAGCAGGGCTTACCCGACTCAAAAACGCTTTCAACCGGGCCTTTCAAGATCTCATATATGTCCCCGCTGAGCAGACCGCCGTATTTGGATAACCTTCTGGGTGTTTGGGGGCCGCCAAGATAGGAACGGATGGCGCGCTTCTCGTCAACTACAAGAATGACGTCCTCGGCTGAGCCCGATATCTGCTGGAGTAGGTCTGTCGCTCCTTCGTCAACCGGCTCCCGGCCCTTTTTATTCTTCACTTGCAGTATCCTCGGTATGGCTGTTCAAACACTGGCCCCGCTATGTAGGACAGAGGTGAATATGGAACTCCATTGTGAAATGGCCTCTCCAACGCGCACTTCAGAAAATCAAGTGAAACTATTCTCAATGCTCGATTTACAAACCTTTACAACTTCCTACTCAAGTACGCAAGCAATTTCTCAGTGAGACCGATCCAACAAGCGTAATGACAGAGGGGGAATCGTAGAATCCGAACAGATATCTTATGAGTGCGACCCGCTAATCAGCCCTTCCACATGAGAGCAACTGCAAAATCGCCTCGAATCCTCCCGGAATCGCTCCGGTCGCCCAATAGTCGAAGCGAGGCAGTTTCCTTGCACGGCATGTTACAATGAGGGGAATGCGGCGGGAAAATAATCCCGCGCTGGGGATCGAAGAGGGCGGACGGCACGGCGCCGCGATATTATACTTGTCACTGGCGCTCCTGCGGCAGAAGCCACCGCGAATTAGCTGGGCGGGAGCAGTGCACTTTGCCGATTATTCCATCCGTGGAGATTGAAAACTACATGTTCTGGAATGGATTGATGATGCGCCTTGTTGAGCATAGGGAAGAGTTCTATGGGCCGGCCCTGGACCTGGAGAAATGGGATAAGAATATCGAATGCGCGCAGCGCAGGCATGATCAGTTTCAAGAGGACTTGAGAAAAAAGAAAAATGTCCTGAAAAATGTTGATTCCTGCCTGGAGGACGATGACTTTGACAAACCAACCTGCAAGAAAAAGCATCAAGAAGAGTAGGAGGGTTGCCGAGTTGCCGGATGAAGGCAAGCAAAAACTCTTGCGCGGAATGCTGGACGGTCCAGTTGTCATTAAAAGGCCATGGCCGGATTCAGAATTCCGGAACGACTCCATCCGTTCGTGGCTGGACTTCAACTTCAGGTTTAACCCTGAAATAATCAAGGAGGTTTTGGGAATTGGGATCTCAGATGAAAATAGGCAATCTGCTTACTACCGCAATGGCAGTCATGCCTCATCGGGATGTGGACAGGGCTCTGAGCGCGGCCCTGTCCCTGGACGTCCCATTCTGGCCGCAACTGCCGCTGCTGAGTTACTACGAGGACATGTATGTCCAGGCTTCGGAACGCTTCCCCGGAATCGTACTGGATATGGAAAAGCGCACCATACGCTTTTCCATCGAAAGATTTGGGATCGAGCTTGAAGAGGCTCTTTCCCATTTTGAAGAACCGGAATACTTTGATGTGAGTGAAACCTATTCGGCTGTCTACCGCCGCTTCTTGGAACTGAACCTTTCCGATCGGCCCGCAATCCGCGGACAACTCGAAGGGCCCATAAGCTTTGGGCTCAATGTGCTCGATCAGGATCGAAGGCCCATTCTGTTCAACGATACCGTGCGCTCGTTCATGCTGGATTTTCTTGCAAGGCGGATCAATGCCCAGTTGAACCGGCTCAGGGCTCTTAATCCACGCGCCTTCATGTTCGTGGACGAACCGGGACTCCAGTACATATTTAGCGGACTTTCCGGCTATGACGCCGTCTCCGCTCGGCGCGATATGGAATACTTTTTCGCAGAGGTCGAACGGCCCCGTGGAGTCCATCTTTGTGGGAACCCGGACTGGGATTTTCTCCTGGGCCTCGACCTGGATATACTCTCGCTGGACGTTTATTCCAACGGCGAAATTTTCGTCTCCTACGCCGACCGGATTCGACATTTCCTGGAGCGTGGCGGCCGCCTGGTCTGGGGAATGGTGCCTACCAACGTGGAGCCCTTCGAAAAAGAAAGCATCCAATCCCTGGAGGCTCTGCTCCTGGGTTGTTGGCAGCGCCTGGAAAGCAAAGGAATCGACCTTGGTCTCCTGCTTTCCCGCAGCATGCTCTCTCCTGCCACCTGCTGTCTGATTAACCCCGACGGCATCTCAACGGTCGAAAAAGCCTTCGCTGCGGTGAAATTGCTTTCAAAGATGCTGCGGGAGCGTTTTGGGCTGTGAGGATGCGGTCACCCCCTGGGGTCACTGAAGGCATGCCTTGCCCTCACCTAAAACCCCGACTCTTCCCGCTTCATTACGGGGCGGACCATTAGCACCACGTCATGGGTAACCCCATCCTTCCTGATGAAATAATCGTCCAAGGTGACCCTGGCTTCGAACCCTTTCTCCCGGAAAGCCTTGATCACGTTAGTATGTTCGGCGATAATTTCCGCCTTCAGCCATTGAAGGCCCTCTCTCTGGGCCAAAAGGATCATTTCATCCAGCATCATGGACCCCAAACCCAGGTTGCGAAGTGGCCGCGAGATGAATATGCGCACTTCTCCAATGTGCCTGGCGGCATCTTTGCCCCTATGGATCGTGGCATCCGCGATAAGACGCTGGCCGTCAAGCGCCACGGCTACAACCGGAAGCACTCTGCTGTAATTGATCTGGCCCACCCAGCTGTTGACCAACCCTATGTCTTTAACGTCTTGCTTCAGAAAGCGAGCGTCTTCCTCGGGCGTTTCCTGGAACATCTGGACGAGGCTTTCCCTGTCATCTGTGTTGAGGAAGCGTAACATCACCCGCAAACCGTTCCTTAAGTTGACAAACTTCCGATAACCTGCGTAGTTGTTCATAGAAGACTCCGGCGAGAGGGACCAATTTATAATTCGGTTTTATCTCAGGTCTCCCAATGCAGCCGCCAAACTTTAAGGCTCTTGATGACCGTCAACTATAGTGAAACCTCCGGGCTGCGTCGAGCGGCATTCTTTATAATAAGGTCGCAAAGCCGCGATCTTCCCGCTCCGGCATATTGCAAACCTCACTGAATGGTACATGCCGGTTAGTTCGATAACCTTATTTTCTACCATAGAATCCGGCGGCATTCAAATCGAAGTTAACCCGAGCTCTAAGTGAACCCGGGCTCCAAGCGAACCTGGCTTGCGACATGCCCGTCTTCCGACCCTGGGGTTCCCCCAAGATCTTCGAGAAAAATAAGTACAGGGGTAATACTGCTCAAAGGACTTCTCATTTTCCCCGGTAATGGCCTGCTCAAACAACCAGGCCTTTGGCAAGATCGACTATTTCATCGCTGTTGGATAATCCGTCGATAAAGCGCTTGGGAATACGCGACAGCCCGACCTGTGCTCCCACCAGAGCGCCGGTCAACATGGCTCTGGACATATTTTGCCCGCCTCCGTTAAGAGCGTGCAGGACGGCCTGCTCGAAATCGTCCTGAAATCTCGCCGCCAAATAATACGCGGCCGGCAGCACGCAAATGATGGAACACGGCATACCGTAAATCAGCGATACTTTCCAGGCGGGTTCGATCGCTACGTTGGGGTCTTTGGCTGCCGTCCATATGTGGGAAGGAAACAAAAGCCCGTCAGGATAAGGAAGCGAAACGGACGCCGCTTTGGGAGCATGGGCGTATGCCCCCTTTTTATCGACCAGCACAGCGTGCGTAAAAGGAAGTTCTCCGCTTTCGACCATGCTGTAAAGTTTGGCGGACAGCGTAGCGTCGAAAGGTTCACCCCTGATCAGAGCGCTGACGATAACGCAGTAGGCTGCGCTTAGAGCAGTAACAAAGGGGTCGATTTGAGTCAGGCGAATATTTTTCGCTATCACCTGCGCCCCTTCGCTTGGGGACATGGCATACCTTGCCGCAATCGCCACAGCCCTTTCAGCCCCTTCGGTGGTATCGGCATAATCGCCGGTTTTTCCCCACGGCCGTCCTTGCACAACCCTGGCCTGATATAGTTCCCGAATGGACTGGTTCGTGTATCCGCCCGGCCCTGAATATGCCGTGCCATCCATCTTTCTGAGGAACTTCTCATCCAATATGCTGGTGAAGTCCCCTTCATCATAAACCGGCTTCTCAACAATCGATCTAAGCAGCTCCGCTGTGATCAGACCGGTCTGGGAGAGATCGCCCGCCTTGAGTCCTGCATGATAGCGACCGGGCTTTGGATCGGTGTAGCCATCTATCCACGGCCCATAATCCGCTCGCATCCTGTCCAAATCGTAATACCAATGGGGACCCAGCCCGAGGGCATCCCCGATCAGCGCTCCCAATACGGCTCCCGCCGCGCGATCCATTATTTTGTCCTTATTCACCAGCCATCACCTCCTGGTTCATGGGGCAATCTTGCAGCTCGATCATGCACAATAATTGCAAAAAGACGCCCACTTGGCCCAAAAAAACTGGAAAAATCTCCCGGTGGCAAAACCCTTCTGAATGATTGTTTGACAGCGCGCGGTAGATTCATTTCCCCATAGTAAAATGTCTTGAAGGACTCCACCTGCCCCCTGATCGCCCGCTCAGTCGGCAGCTGTTCAATAGACGAAGCTCCGAAGAATCCTTTAGTCCCCGGCATCCTGGTCAATGCCGCTCCAACGCTGTCAGGCTCGTCAGAAGGCCCGCCGTGGCAAATCACCAAAATATCTTTAAGAACTTTGCGGCCGGCATCGCCGACGGTCATTACTTTTGCAATGGCGTCGTCGAGTGTCAAGGCCCCAGCAGCGCCGATACTGCCGGCAGTCGTCAGTCCCACGTGGGCGGCCAACTGGTCGGCGCCTGCTTTGGTCCTTTCTTTTGCCTCTTCTTCATCGAAAACGCATGGTGAAGTAAAAAGCTCAATTTCATGGGCCGGCCGTATCATTTCCATTATAGAGGAAGAGATGGCATCCAGCCGTGTAATAAACTTCGCGACCCCGAAAATTGAAATGACAAATGGCTTCGCGGCTGCTAAGTGATATGTAATAAGACTATGGCATTTGAATTCATACTGCGGGGGGTAGCGATGAAAGTACTGGTGACTGCCCGGTTGCCGGAAGAAGTGTTGAACCGGATCGCTCGAGACCACCAGGTCCATATCCATACGCAGGATGTCCCGCTCGAACGGGAAAAGCTGCTCGAATTGATAGGGGATGTGAATGGGCTGCTTTGCACCATAACCGACCGTATAGACCGGGAAGTTCTCGACCTCGGTCCCCGGCTGAGGGTAATCGCTAATAACGGGGTCGGTTTCGACCATATCGACGTTAAGGAGGCCACACGAAGGGGCATTCCGGTTTCGAATACGCCCGGTGTGCTTACGGATGCAACTGCCGATCTCGCGTTTGCGCTTATTTTGGCATCCGCCAGGAGGGTGGTGGAGGGCGATAGGCTGGTCAGAAATGGGGAATTTAAGTTCTGGGCTCCGCTTAATTTCTTGGGCATGGAAGTCAGCGGTAAGACCCTTGGTATAATTGGGATGGGCAGAATTGGCCAGGCGGTGGCCAAAAGGGCCGCAGGGTTCGATATGAAGGTGATCTACTGGAGCCGTACTCGCCTTGACCCGGCGCTGGAACACATGCTTAGAGTTTCTTTCTCATCATTTGACGATTTGCTGCGCGAATCGGACTTTGTCAGCCTTCACGTGCCGCTTAGCTCGGAGACGCGCCACCTTATAGGCCCGGGAGAGCTTTCGATGATGAAAACTTCGGCTTTCCTGGTCAATACGGCAAGAGGGCCGGTGGTGGACGAGAAAGCGCTGGTCGTAGCGCTCCGGTCGGGGACGATCCGGTCCGCCGCCCTGGACGTATATGAAAACGAGCCTGAGCTCAGCGATGGTCTTGCGGATCTGCCTAATGCCGTTTTGCTTCCGCATCTGGGAAGCGCCACGATCGAAACCCGAACAAGAATGGCCAATATGGCATGCGAGAACCTTTTGGCGGGGCTGGCCGGAGAGCGCCCGCCCAACTGCGTCAACTGTGACTTGCTCCCACAGGCTGAACCTCACATTCCTTCTCTAAATCAAATAGACTCCTGATCGTCCATATCGATATTTAACTGAATTGGGTCACTACACTCCGTCATTCCGTGTCCATGGGTTTTTGTCCTCTGGCCCCTGGGTATTGCATTCTAGTGGGTGAACCCTTTAGGTCCGACAGACGGTAAATGGGCTATGAAACTCCGGGGATGGAGGCGCCTCCTGGAAATGCAAAAACCGGTCACACTAAGATGTCACTTGCATGTTCTATTGGCAAACCATATGATTTTACGGGTTTTGAGGCTGCGCCAAAAGTTTTTTATGACAGAATCCGACCCAAGACCGCTTCCTTGATGCATGGCGCCCAACTTGGTGCATTACTCCGTATCCAAACAAGATTCGTGCCGACCCACAGATTGATCAAGGAAACCATCATGGCTATTTCCATAACAAATGCAATAGATCAGGCAAAGGAATGGCTCCTGAATAATCAAGACCCCGAGGGAGGATGGGGGGAGCGTCCCGGTACGGGGGTAAGCGCCCTCAACACTGCCGAGGCAGTCATCGCGATCCTGGACGCGGGCCTGTCTCCGGGAGACGGACGGGTGCAGGACGGGATCGAGTTCCTCAAGACCCACCAGTGCCGGGAAGGCCCCGATGCAGGAGCCTGGATGCGGGATTTTCAGGACGCCCACGAGCAAAATTGCCAGGTCGCCGATATTGTCAGGAGCAGTTTCATATTGCAGGCCCTCATAAAAGCGGGCGTCGGAGTGAAAGAAGATCCCGTAAAAGATGGGGTGAACTGGCTGCTTTCTATACGCCGGGAAGAAAAAGGCCACCAGGCTTGGGGTTTCAGACCAGACGGACCCCTGACTTTGATGGGGACCTCGTTTGCCCTGCTCGCCCTGATGGAGGCTTACGGGGCCAATCTCACCGACTTGAGAAAACACATCGAGGCAGGGTTGAAATACCTGGTGGAACGGTGCCGTAATCCCAGCGGCTCGTTTGGGGAGAAGGGCCCCCTGGAAGCCGTGCACACCATTTACGCCGCAATGGTTTTGCAAATGGCCCGTCAACGTGAACTTGGCGCTTATTCGAAGCAGGAGGACGTCGCTATCGAGTGGCTCCTGGCAAATCCTACCGTCGCCAGCAAAGTGGTGGAAGAGACAATCTCGATCGTTCCTGAAGACTCCCCGGAAGAACGGCAAGCCAACTATGGTTTCTTATTTATGACCGACGCCTTGTTGGTCAAGGTCCTGTTGAACTCCAGGTTTCGCGACAGCAAACTTGCCCGGGAAGCCATCATCGGACTGGATAAAAAAAGGGATGGCGAAAACGGCGGTTTTTATGGACATCGGGTCTTTTCCTGGTCCACTGCCAAAGCCATCTCCGCCTTGAGCGCGGCCGCACCGCATTTTCAAGATTTTCCCGTGCTGGCGCCCGAGTACACGGGCATGAAGACAGGGAACTTCATTCTCGCACTGGCGATCCTGCTGGCCGCAGCGGTGGTTTATATGACTTCCCTCAACAATTTTACCTGGGTCCATGCCTCCGTGTTCATGGTGCTTATGCTTGCTGTCCTGCTGGCCTACGGGGTAATCGGAGAAAAAACGTTTAAAGAGCTTGTAATCGCTCTTATTAAGCGCAAAAATTGATACTTGCCGCAAAAATAGGAACCTTATGTCGATGATCGATACCATAATTTTCGATGCCGAAGGAGTGGTTATAGATACCGAATCCCTCTGGGACCAGGGACAGCGGATATTCCTGAAGCGCCGTGGAATCGACTATGACAGGGCCAGGATTAAACATCTTCTCACCGGCAGGTCCGTCGCTGAAGGAGCAGTGGTAATTCAGCGCGAATACGGCTTCCCGGGAGACCCCGATCTGTTGGCGCGCGAACGGATAGAAATCGCTAAGGAATTGTTTCGGCATGAGGTGAAATTCATCGAAGGCTTTGAAGAATTCTTCAATGCAATTCGAAGCTCTTACAAGACCTGTATCGCCACCGTCATGCCCTTGGAATTGCTCGAAATTGTGGACAGGCGCCTGGGTCTGTCCAAGTTGTTCCGCCACAGTATTTTCACTGCGAACCATATCGGCAATCGATCCAAACCCCACCCGGACATATTTCTGTTTGCGGCCGCCCGGCTTGGTTCCAATCCTCCAAACTGCCTGGTCATCGAAGATGCCCCCTACGGAATAGAGGCTGCAAAAAGGGCGGGGATGAAGTGCATCGGTCTGGCGACTACTTATGAACCGGACAAATTGCAGGGGGCCGATCGTATAGTGTCTCATTACAGCGAGATCGATCTGGCGTCCCTGTGAGTGCGCAAAGAAGGGAGGCTGTGATGCAACGATTCTACAGGTCCGTGTTCGCGGCTGTTTGTGGATTGGTCCTGCTCCTTGGCTTGGCGGCATACGCGTATGCCTGGGACGGCGGTTTGAAGGAGGTCTTTCAGAGCAATATCGATGTTTATGCCGCATCTTCAAGGTTGCCGCCGTCATTAGACTACATGCTGCAAAAGGGAAAAGTACTGGGACCCCTGCCGGATGAAAAGCTCGACAAGCAGAAAACGGTTCTGGCCGAGGATTTTGACGCTACCCTCCCCCTGGACGGCCCCAAAGGGAGCCTCACGGTCGTCGAGCCGACGGAAGTCCGGAAAAGCACGGGCGAGGAATACCGGCTTTCGAAAAGAACTGCCGTCGACTACAAGCTCCCTGCCGCCAGCTATAAAGTAAAGATACCGAAGGGCGCCAAATTAGAAGCCGCGCCCCCTGGCGCCTATGCCCTGGCGCAGGACGTCAAGACCCTCATTTATCCTCCCGACAACTTACTGGCGACCCTGACGGTCAAAGCCCAGACGATAGTTGAAAGGGTCCCCGTATCCGCAGGGGCGGGCGCAACGCTGAGGGTGCAGCCGGACCAGGCCCCTTCAGGTGAATATGTTACCCTGACCATTACCAAAAAGGATTTTGACTTCAGCAAGGCCCGATTTGATGTTTCCATGCGTCGCCCCGGAGAAGACCAGTTTGAAGCCAGTGATGACGAGGAACTGGTGAAAGTGCAGATGGATAGTGCAACACTCCGGGCCCGGGTCCCCTCGATCGTCGGGATCAGCGGGGTCCATCTGGCTGAGCCGGTGGACCTTCTGGTAACAGCCCGGGGACCGAACGACAACCTGGCCGAAATTTTGTACAAGGAATTCAAAATCTCATCGAAGCTACTGGCCGTCCTCGTGTGGCTCGCAGCTTTCCTGATCCCCTGGCTTGTCGCCGGGCTGGTCAAAAAACCTAGGGTCGTTAGTATCGTCAGGGTGGCTGACTGGCGACACGCTCTCAATCCCGTTTGGTTCGTGACCGGCAAAGACGGCAAGGCAAGCTTGTCACTGGCCCAGATTCTGGTGTGGACTATTCTGGTTTTCTCCGCCTCCTTCTATGTCTGGGTGGCTTCGGGAAAACTCCTGGACTTTAGCAACGACATCCTGACTCTGCTAGGTATTGCCGGAGGAGCATCGGTGATCGCTAAGATCACGTCTTCCGCCAAAGACGAAAAAAGGCTGAAGCTCGCCGAGCCAGCGGCCAAGCCTCCGAAATGGCTGGATTTATTTCAAACCGACGGACAAGCCGACCTCTACAAGTTTCAGATGGCCCTGTTCACCCTGCTGGCGGTCTTGTTTGTGACCGGAAAAATCTTTTCAACTCTCGAATTTCCGCAGTTGTCGGCCGGCCTTTTGACCCTGATCGGCATCAGCAACGGCGTCTATCTCACCGCGAAAGGCACGACCAAAACTGTGTATGAAAAGCTTGCAGGAAAATTTGATGAATTAAGCGGGGCTAAGGAAAAGTTACAACGGGCTGAGGCCGACGCGGACCGGGCCACCACAGACCTGAAAGAAGCAGAAACTGCCAAAAACAAGGCCTCTGGAGACTTGACGCAAATTCAGCCGAAAGTGCAAGCCGAAACGGACCCCGCCCGAAAAGCAGATCTGCAGAAACAGGCGGACCAGGCAAAGGCCGAGTCCGATGCCGCGGAAAAACACTGGAAAGAGGCCCAGCAGAAGCAAAAGGATGCAGATGCCCGCAAGACCGCTGCCAAGGGCAACGTAGATAAGCTTCAGGCCGAATTCGAGGAGCTAAAGAAAACCATATAGAATGACCCGGCGGGAAACCGGCGAATAGCAAGGAATTAAATTGCTCTGAAACCGCGCCGGGCTCGTAGCCGCGTAACTGACGGTGTGCTGAATATCGCGGTAGCCTGGAGAGTCCTCCATGAGCCGCGTGTCTGCGCCCTGGTGGGCCAGGGGGAAGCCGTAAGCGTGACGGACCCGGTGACGCCGGTAACCCGGCAGGGCAAGCCCGGCGCATTCGCCATAATCGCGGATCGTAAACCATATTTTAGTATTGTGGTTCTTCCGATTATCTTTGCCTCCAGCAGTCCCATCTGAAATAATCCTGCGCGTCAATTCGAGCGGGCTGGTCCGGGGAGGCGGTTGAAACCGCTCCCGGCCCGGCCATCCGTAATATACGGTTGATCAGGAGTAAGGAATGCAGCGAGAAAGACCCTCGATCAGGCAGGTCTTATCCCTGCCGCGCAGATTTCCGGACATCAGGATCGACGGCGCAGACGTGTGCGCGGGAAGAATTCTCGATTTCCTGAATTCGGCCCGTATATCGATAGATTAGCCATGAAAAACGGTCATGCGCCCATATCTTATCAGCTCATTATCGAGCTTGAAAAACAGGCGGTGATTACCGTTGGCAAGCTCGGCACATTTGCGTTCCCTGCCGGAACGTATGTCTACTCGGGAAGCGCCAGGAAAAATATGGAAGCCCGAGTGGCCAGGCACATGGCAAGGTCAAAAAAGATGCGCTGGCACATTGACTACCTGCTTTCTCATCCCGGAACTAAACTTGTCCGGACGGAGTTATTCGCCGAAAGCGAATGCGTGCTGAACAAAAGAATTGGAGGGGCGATCGTAGCCCTGCGTTTCGGGGCCACGGATTGTCGAAATAGGTGCCGGAGCCATTTGAAGCATTTGGACAGCGGTAAAGAGAAGTTCGTCCCCACCTGCCTGGGTGAGTGAGATAGACTATGAAAGTGCTTTCGGTTGCCAACCTGCGCAAGCAGTTTTCCGAATTGACCGCAGTGGATGGCATTTCGTTCGAAGTCGCTCGGCAGGAAATAGTTGGGCTCCTGGGGCCTAACGGTGCAGGCAAGACCACGACCATCAACATGATTCTGGGGATTTTGGAGCCAACTTCCGGAACAGTTTGCATCGAAGGTCTCAATATTGCCCGGCGCCGGTCCCAGGCCCTCCTTCGCACAAACTTTGCCGCCGTTTATGCCCCTCTGCCGGGAAATTTGACCGTACATCAAAATCTGCGCGTCTTTGGCATGCTCTACGGCGTTAGCCGGCTCTCGGATCGCATCGAAGAGCTGCTTGCACAATTCGATCTGGAGAAATTTCGAGACGTAAAATGCGGGGTGCTTTCCTCCGGGGAACAAACCCGGGTAGGATTGGCTAAAGCCATGCTGAACCGCCCCGGCCTGCTTTTGCTGGATGAGCCTACGGCGTCGCTCGACCCCGCGACCGCTCATGATGTTCGGACCAAAATACGCGAGTTTGCTTCGCGGAGCACGGGCGGTGTCCTGTGGACCTCTCATAACATGTACGAGGTTGAAGAAGTTTGCGACAGGGTGCTTTTTCTTTCCCGCGGCAGGATATTGCTCGAAGGTAACCCCGCAACCTTGCCGGCCGAGCATGGGAAAAAGACCCTGGAAGAGCTTTTCATAAGCGTTGCGCGCGAGCCGCTGGCATTCGAGGGGCGCTGACATGTTCTTCAACAGGACTGCGGCCATTGTTCTTCGCCAGTTCTACCTTATGCGCGGGAGCCCGGCGCGCGTGCTTCCGCTTTTCGTATGGATCGCCGTCGATATGGTGCTGTGGGGATTCATAACGCGATATCTTAATTTAATTGCTCGGGGCGGCTTTGATTTCATTCCGGTGCTTCTCGGGGCTGTTTTGCTCTGGGACTTCTTTATGCGAGTGATGCAGGGCGTGACCATCACTTTTTTCGAGGACGTATGGTCCAGGAATTTCCTGAATATTTTCGCAACACCGCTCTCAATTCCCGAGTACCTCGCTGGGCTCGTGCTCTCGAGTATAGCCACGAGCCTGATCGGACTGGCCGTTATGCTTGCCTTGGCGACCGCTGCCTTTGGCCTGTCTTTTTCCGTCTGCGGTCTTATGCTTTTCCCGTTTCTCTTTGTGCTTTTCCTGTTCGGGATCGCGTTGGGCATTTTCGGAAGCGCCGTTGTTCTTCGGCTCGGGCCGGCATCGGAATGGTTAATATGGCCGATTCCGGGTCTGCTTTCGCCTTTTGCCGGCGTCTTTTACCCAATCTCCACGCTTCCGGAGTGGATGCGGGGTTTCTCCTACATGCTGCCGCCCGCTTATGTCTTTGAAGGTATGCGGGCCGCAATCTCAGGCGGGGCGGTCTCGGGTGGCGCCCTGCTGTGGGCCGGGATCCTCTCAACAGTCTATCTTTTGGCCGCTTGCTGGTTTTTTGTGCGAATCCATAGATATGCCGTACGCACCGGACTTTTCGCTCGCTATAGCGCGGAGACTCTGAGCTGAGCGGGAAGCGCCGCGGTTCTTTACAATGAGAAAAAAGTCAAAATCGGTGAAAATCCAATCTCTGACCACATTGATTAGGTTGTTGTATTTTCCTTTGTATGTTTTGTTCAGTGTTAGCCTCTTCGAATTTAAAGAGTGGTAAGATACGGGAACCCTTTAAGTTACCGATCAGAAGCAAGTTTCCTGGGTTTGCTAGGTACAGCGGCAAGACATAGAAGCTTTCCAAACGATGCGCGGACGTCGGGTTCCACGTTCTCTGCTGTGAAGTTGAACTTAACACAGCAGGTTCCCGCTAGGCCCATAGTGTTGTTGAGAGGCGATGCTGTTGGAGGGGGCGCGGACCCACAGCGGGTTCCGCCCCCCGAAGTGCACCGTTCGCATTGGCGGCGCCCCCCACCTTCACGGTAACCGTGAA